>JBGMRO010000290.1:0-5553 GCA_048061555.1 Thiohalomonadales bacterium
GGCCTTAGATTATTTACATCAAAGAGGGGGTTATTCCGATATGGCAAAGCACGTACGCCCTCATGTCGTTTTATTGGATCTCCGGATACCTAAGATCGACGGCCTAGAGGTGTTAGATGAAATTAAGTCAACCGAAAATCTAAAGAGCATACCCGTGGTGGTATTGACTACCTCTGCCGCTGATCTAGATGTGACGAATGCCTATAAACATCATGCAAATAGTTATTTGGACAAACCCATTGATATAAATAATTTTTCAAAAATGATGGACGAATTAGGTTATTACTGGCTTGCGTGGAATCATAAGCCGTTCTAAATGTAATTACATTGTAAAGAAAGGAAGTATAGTGGCGAGAACCGAAAGTATATTATTGGTTGAGGATAACATGGCGCATGTAGAATTGATCAGACGTGCTTTTGAAGAAGATGCGTTTGATATTGAATTACAAGTATGTGATAACTTACATGATGCACGACAGTCTATACAATCAAAACACCCAGATCTCGTTATCGCCGACCTCAATCTTCCCGACGGTAATGGTTTGGAATTAACAAGCGCCTCACAAGAGGATAATAAATACCCATTGATATTAATGACAAGTTTTGGTGACGAAAAGATTGCTGTAGGTGCAATGAAATCGGGTGCATTTGACTACATTGTTAAGTCGCCGGAAACCTTTAGCAGCATACCTAAGGTGGTGGATCGAGCATTACGGGAATGGAAAAATATCGCAGCGAAACGGCAAGCGCAGCAGGCTTTGTTGCACCAGGAGCACGAACAAAGAGAAATACTTAATACGATACTTGATGGAGTGATCACTATTCAGGGACGCGGTATTATTTTGACTTCCAACAAGTCTGCTGAAAATTTGTTTCATTATGGTACCGGCGAACTAGTTGGAGAGGATATCAATCGTTTAATACCCGGGTTTTATGAAAATTTTCAGAATGAATATTTACAACACTTTGATATTTCCATAACCTATCGCAACAGCGACCGATACGGCAACGGGATAGTTCGGGAGCTAGAGGCGCAACGTAAAAACAGCGTTTTTTTTCCGATGAGATTGTCGATGGCAGAATTACCAGGATCTTCTGTAGATATGCGACGTTTCATTTTGTCTTGTCAGGATTTAACTCAATTAAAAGAGCATGAAGAGCAAATTCGGCGAAGCCAAAAATTAGACGCCCTAGGTAAGTTAACCGGTGGAATAGCACATGATTATAATAACTTATTAGCTATCATTATGGGATTCGCAGAACTGCTTAATAGCCAGCTTGCCGAAGAGTCAAAATTGGCAATATTTGCTCAGGAAATTCAACATGCTGCGGAAAGAGGGGCTCGGCTTACCAAGAAATTGTTGGCATTTTCCCGGCACAAAAGCTTTGACAGAAAAATACTCGATATTAATGCGCTTTTGCAAGATCAGAAATTGATGCTAGAAAAAATATTAACTGTACGCATAAAATTGGTTTACGACCTGATTGCCGACCCTTGGCCAGTGAAATTAGATAGGGGTGATTTGGAAAACGCCATCGTTAATATGTGCATCAACGCCTTACATGCAATGCAGGGTGGTGGCCAGCTAATCATTCGTACAAGTAATGAATATATGGGCGCGGCGGAAGCTAGATTATTTCACCTAAAACCGGGGGATTATACCTTATTAAGTTTGACGGATACCGGTTGCGGTATGGACAATTCTTCTAAGGAAAGGGTGTTTGACCCCTATTTTAGTACCAAAGGAGAACACGGTACCGGTTTAGGTTTAAGTCAAGTATACGGGTTTGCTGAAGCCAGTGACGGTGCGGTGCAAGTCTATTCTGAGTTGGGTAAAGGTAGTCGATTTGAACTCTATTTTCCCAGGGTAGTAGCGCGAGATACGGGAGACATGCCTAGCGGGAGTAAGCTGAAATCGATAAATTTGACTGGCAGCGAAAATATCTTAGTCGTCGATGACGAACCTTCTATCGCAGATTTGGCTGCGAATATATTATCTGCCAATGGCTACAGCGTGTTTACAGCTAACGACGCTACGCATGCTATATTAGTCTTGGAAAAGCAGTCGATCGATTTGATGGTATCAGACGTAATTATGCCAAATACAGATGGTTTCCAATTAGCAAAAAGCGTCCAGCTTAAATACCCACACATCAAAATTCAAATGGTCAGCGGTTTTTCAGATAATCGCCATAGTCAAGACACAAATGACACCATGCGGCATAACATACTATATAAACCTTATTCCTCTTACACATTGTTACGACATATTAGAAGCTTGCTGGATGATGGTGATTCAAGTGATGAATCTTTGGACAGTGTGGTGAAATTAAGTCATGTTGTGGAGGAGATATAATCCTGAAGGGACTTTGGCTAACGTCGTCATGAGGGACAGCTTTCTTTTTTTGACTCTTGGTGTTCAACCTAGATTCAACTGATGTGCTAGGTTTAACTTGATACTCGTGAAAATAATCGTTGGCTGTGCCAGAGGAAGTCACGTAATTTAGAGGGCGCTATAGGTTTATATAATAAAGGTAGATTACTGCTTATTACGTGCTGCAAGACATCTGGATCTTTTACGCCAATGATAAGTACAGCGGGAATATCATTTCCAAACTCATCATGTAATAATTGAATAGCATCAATACCGGTTTTTGATTCTGGTAGACAATAGTCAGCGATAATGCCCTGGATGCGTAAATTTCTCACCTTTATTTGATCTACTATATCCTCAGCAAATGCCGCGCTGTAACACTCAAAGCCCCAAGATTCAAACAGTTGGTGTATACTTTTTCGTACTTGTACATCTTTGTCGACTAATACAATCACACCATCGATTCCAGAAGTATCATTATTTAATGCTCTAGCTTCATCTACGAGCGCTTGGCTGCTTGAGCCCCTAGGTACGGTAATTGAAAATGTTGAGCCTTGTCCTGGCGCTGAAACGAGTGATATCGGGTGTTCAAGAAGTTTTGCTGTTTTTTGGACAATAGTAAGACCAATTCCGAGGCCCTTATTTCTATCTTTTTCTGGGTTATTGAGTTGGTGAAATTCTTGAAAGACTTCTTGTTGTTGGTTAATTTCGATACCGATTCCAGTATCTGAGACATGGATATGTAGGCTATCTTGCGACACTTCACAATGTAGTAAAATTTTTCCCGATGGTGTATAGCGGATAGCATTTGCGACAAAATTTCTTAAGATGAGCTCTAGCAGCACGGCATCACTGTTTAGTACGGTGTCGCAAGGGCTAAAAACTAATACCTGGCTACGATTATTAATTTCAGTTGAAAATTCACTCTCCAGTTTATCGAAAATTTTTCGTAGTGGAAAATGAGAAAAATTGGTTTGCAAAACGCCAGCTTCCAACCTGGATATATCAAGTAGTGAATTAAACAACGACTCTAACGCATTAGTAGAGAGGTTTATCTTTTGTATGACTTTTTTTCCGCAATCATCCTTGATGGTATCGTCTAAGATGGAGTGAAGTAAGCTTAAGGCATGTAGCGGTTGGCGTAAGTCGTGACTAGCGGCTGCTAAAAACGTTGATTTGGATATATTAGCTTTTTTGGTCGCTTCCTTTTGTGCATACAATTTTTTGCTTAAGTCTAGATTTTGGATTCGTAAGTCTATTGAGTCAATCAACGCGCTATGAAAAAATTTCGCAAGATAACAAAGGCCGCTAAGGTATAGTAGCGTACATATACCTAATGCTACATAGATTGCTTCGTTTTGAAACAACAGCGTGATACTGACAGGTAATAACAGCGGTACTAAGAATAAATAGAATGCAGATAGAGTTATAGTGAGTGACATTAAGGCCCCTGCACCCATGCCCATTAATATGAACAATACAAAAAATTGTATGGGAATGTATGTGGGGATAACAAATAGTACACCTGCTGTTCCCCAGAAAATACCCGCAGCGGCAGAACCCACAGAGAAATACAATCTCCATGTACTAGTATTATTATGGGTATGGTTAGAAGATTTTTTGTATCGGGTAAATTTTAAATAACGAAACCATAGGACATAACATGAAAATACCATAGTCACTATGATCATAAGCCACGTTAATAAATGCGTCAGTGGAACATAATCCCATAAACCGTAGACCAGAGCGACTGCGGCCATCACATTAACGACTAATAGAGTAGGTAATTGACCATACACAATTTTTACTTTTTGAAATTCTATTTTCTCGAACCGATTCGTCGCTAACTCATTTCGCACTGTCGTGATCCTTTTGCGACCTACATTGGAAGGCGCATTATTTGATATATCTTTCTAGCATATAGACCTTAAAATGAGATTAATTTCTAGAATGGGCTGTACTAATACAGGATGTACTTTACGCAAATGTAACGTTATGTAACAAACCGTGAGAATCGGTGATTATGGTACTATTTAACTAGTACAATCGGGGGGGGCTTTGAAGGTTGGTCACGCTTAAATCTAGTCATTTTCGGACACTAGTTAGTGAACTGAGGGCATAGTCGTCTTTTCATAATATTCATTCATGAGCTCTCGTACCGGCTCCGGGTATCCAAGTGAAACCATCTCTGACATACCTTCTGCGAAAAAATCTGGGGCATCTAGGGGGATAGCTTCACAAATCTCTGAAAATACCTTTCTCATTAGGATTAAATCATGGCTGCGAGTTGCGATTATACCGCGATTAATATTTAATAAGCGCCAAGGTCTCAATGGGTCAGAGTTTTCCAGGTCATGTTTGATCACCGCACTACAGGCATTCGCGACTTGTCCCATATACATTGCAAGTTGCGTAAGGGATTCTTTGTCTTGAATCGCATTAGCTAAGTATGCTAATCCGTCCACAATAGTGTGAATATTTCTTAACAATCCATTATTTTTGATGACCCACTGAGCAATAATCAAGGTAAATTGTTCTACATCACACTTTTCTGGTTCTAACTCTTGTGAGAGTAGATAACTGACTAAATTTTCTATGAGTAGACAGCCTTTTTCGCCAATGTCAGAAATTTCGTCTGCGGACAACAGATGATGGCCTGGCTCAACTTCGTCGACGATATCGAATATTTTCTGCAATTCAATCAGCATTTCGAGGATGTCTGAATCCAATCTTTCATTGCTGAGTTCGAAATCATGTCTTAGCATGTTTAGTGTCTTTCGAGCTTCATCGGTAGAGTTAAACATAGGCGCCTTAAAGTTATGCAACCGAAGAAAGTATCGGTTGTATTCTAGCTTATTCTATATCTATTTACGCATAGCGTGTCTGCGTTTCGTCATGTTTTTGTAAAATTTTACATTATCACGGCACAGTTTAGACAACAAAAATACTTTATATTCTATATATAACAATGGCTTACAATAAAAACTCAGGGCGGGCTTGAGTGTGGCTAATTGAGCGTTTATAGTTGTATGCAAGCCATATCCGGTGGCACGATCACATTTCTAAAAAATTAGGTGTCGATGAATTTTCATTATGAAGAAAATGGTAAAACAGCTGACATATATAGTTATTCTATCAATTCTGCTTACTTTCTTTTGCGTCGCATTGAGTGCCGATA
>JBGMRO010000291.1:0-5546 GCA_048061555.1 Thiohalomonadales bacterium
AGGCGGGTTTCAATAGGTTGGCCGCATCACCCTGACCTTCTTTTCCTCCGGCTCCAATCAGGCTATGGGCTTCGTCAATAAATAGAATAATGGCTCGTTCTGAAGATTTGACCTCTGAGATTACCGACTTCAGGCGATTCTCAAATTCACCCTTTATGCTGGCACCCGCCTGTAACAAACCAAGATCGAGTGTTCGAATGGAAACCCCTTGTAACGGCGCGGGCACATCATTGGCTGCGATGCGCAATGCAAGTTCTTCTACCACGGCGGTTTTACCCACGCCCGCCTCACCGGTTAGTATTGGGTTATTTTGCCGCCGCCGGGCCAGGATATCAATGATCTGCCTCACTTCTTGGTCACGCCCAAACACAGGGTCAATCTGATTCTGGTCTGCCCGTTCAGTAAGGTTGATGGTATATTTGTCCAAGGCGGGTGTATTAGTGGGTGCTTTGATATCTGTGCCAGATGTTTCTGACGGATAATTTACTTTTCCAGAATTAGACTCAGGCGTCTTGCCAATTATCAATTTGGCGTAGCCTGCCAGAGATTCAGCAGTAATTTTTTTAAATTCACTTGAGGACTCTAATGCCTGCCGCCTCAAGTTATCATGGCCTATTAATGCACAGAGTATATGTGTGCTCGTTGATTGTGAATAACCGTAGTCTACCGAGGCAAGTAACCATGATTCTTTGCTAAGATCTATAATGCCGGGCGATAGCGTGGGCGGTTTGCTGTTGCCACTATTGAGTCTGAGTAAAGCCTTATATAAATCTGTTTTTAGTATGTTGATGTCAACATTATATTTTTGCAATATCGCCAGTAACTCGCTGTCCTTATTTTCTATCAATTTGAGCAACCAATGCTCGATTTCAACTTCATAGTGATTTTTCGATACACATAGGCCTGCGGCATTTTCTAGTGCCACCCGGCAGGTGGGGTTGAGCTTCCCCATAAGCGAGCCTAAATCAAGCGACGTCATTATTGTCAACCTCTGTAATTAGAATGTATCCGTACTTGCAAATATAGCAACAAATAGGTCAACGATCAATACCTATGACAAAAATATTGACAAATAATGTGCTGTCGTATTTTCGCAAGCTGCCGTCTCTAGATTTGAAAGTATAAGCAAATCGTGGGATGTGCATGTTCTAGAGAATGAGTGGCAGGTCGCGAGGAAATATCTGTTTTCCAAAATGCTGCTCGCGGTGGCCAAATACGTTGAGTTACGCGAGTCCGTAAGTTATCGAAAAAAGCAGCTTGGAAAGATATGCGATTGCAAAACTAGATGCCTCGGATTTGTGTAGAGCGAGTAGAAGAGATGGTTCCCCTAGTTGGCGGTCTAATTGTGAACGGTATAGTAGTGCGCATCCATAGACGGTCAATTTCTCCAATATACTCGTTTTATAGATGGGCACTAAATAACATTGAATATAAGAGTTAACTAATATAGAATGTGATAACGGACACCGGTGCCATCTCGGAGGTAAGATGAATCTGCGCATAAAAGATATCGACTCCCAACAATTGCACGATTGGATTAGTCAATCACCCAGTAACTGCCGTGTTATTGACGTACGTGAACTAAAGGAAGTGGTCAATGGCCAAATTCGAGGTGCGGAGACTATGCCGCTAGCGACATTACCGGTAAGAATGACAGAATTACGACAGGATGAAAAAATCGTTATTGTTTGCCGTAGCGGCGCTCGGTCAGCGCAAGCCTGTGGATTTTTGCAACAATTTGGTTATGATCAAGTCTATAATCTATACGGGGGAATGATGGCCTGGCAGGCCAATAATCTCCCCTATGGGGAAATATAGCTGTCTCGGTTTTATTGCAATCGACTGAATGTGTACATAAAACGTACAGCATAGTTTTGCCGACTCGCCTATGATTTCTGTGTAATTTCGCTATCCTATAAGAATGATTCAGATTCCTAGTATGGGATCTGCGAACAATTTTCACCCTGCTACACTTTCCTCCCCGGGTTGTGCCTATACACTTACAGTGTTATAGATGGTTTCGGCGTACTCAAAATATTCCTTGAGTATAAAATGGCAATACCCTGATATTCGGAAAATTGCTATTTATTAAATGACTTACCACTTCTTTTAGCCATGGCGACCCCACTAAAATTATTGATCATTGATGACTCAGAGGAAGATACGCTGTCGTTAATTCGTGAGCTTCGCCGTGGCGATTATTATGTGTCTTACGAAAGAGTGTTTACAGAACAGGCGATATTCGATGCCTTAATGGCTAACCAAATCGATATCGTACTTATTGATTATGGTTTGCAAAATTTGCAGTCGGCCCAAGCAATAACAATGGTTAAAGCTGTTGATAGCGATATTGCTGTTATTGTCGTCTCTGACGTCAAGGGTGAAGGAGCTGCCGTTGCGGCGATGAAATCAGGGGCTCACGACTATGTCATGAAAGACAATCTGACTAGGTTGATTCCTGCTGTAGCCAATGAAGTGCGTGAAGTTAAATCCCGTCGTGCCCGCAAACAGGCGGAGAAGACTATTCACTACATGGCCTTTCATGACAGTCTTACCGGGCTCGCCAATAGAAATGAATTTGAACGCTGCTTAGACCATGCTATTCAATCTGCTTTTCGTAAGGAGGTTTGTCATACCGTACTCTATCTCGATCTTGACCAGTTTAAATTGATCAATGAGACTTGTGGGCGAATGGCCGGAGACCAGTTGTTACAAATGTTGGCGGAAGAGTTAAAGACACACGTACGAGAATACGATGGATTGGCTCGCTTAGGCGGCGACGAATTCGGAGTCTTATTAGAATGTTGTGCGGGTGAAGATGCCATGTCCGTGGCCGAGGGTATCCTGTCTGGTGTTCGCGAGGTCGACTTTAGTTGGCGAGATAAAAAATTTGCAGTGACTTGTAGTATCGGCCTAGTCAGTGTCGACCACGCAGTAACGAACAGCGCAGATATATTACGAAATGCAGATAGCGCCTGCTACTCAGCGAGGGATATGGGTGGCAATAGAATTAAGCAATTCAGTCGTAATGATGAAGAGTATAAAAAGCGGCGCGGTGAACTGCAATGGGTCAGCCGTATCCATGAGGCCTTGGAACAAGGCCATTTTGTATTATATCACCAAAATATGTTAGCACTCGAACCTAGTTCTGCCGACAGCGGTAATCGCAGCTTCGAGTTTCTTCTACGTATCGATCACCCTAAGGAGCCGCTCGCTTTACCTGTGTCATTTATGCCGGCCGCCGAGCGCTACAATCTAATGCCTAGGATAGACAAGTGGGTAGTCGATAATGTGTTTCATTACCTCGCCGAACAAGAACAAGGCCATAAAACCGACCCCAGAGGCCATTATTTTATTAATTTGTCAGGATTATCGTTAGGCGATGTTGGTTTTTTTGCGTATATAAAGCAAAGATTAACTTATTACGGCGTGGACGCAAATACCGTCTGTTTCGAAATTGCCGAAACGGCAGCTATATCCAATCTTAGCAAGGCGGTAGATTTTATTGCTGACATCAAGAAACTGGGGTTTTCGTTCGCGCTAGATGATTTTGGAGGAGGCTTGAGTTCCTTTTCCTACCTGAAATCGTTACAGGTAGACTACCTAAAGATCGCTGGCGGGTATGTGCAAAATATGTTGAACGATGAGATGGATTTCGCCTTTGTGGATGTTATTAATCAGCTTGGGCACGTTGCTGGCATGCAGACTGTGGCCGAATATGTTGAAGATGAGGCAGTTTTGACAAAACTCCAGCAGATGGGGGTGGATTTTGCGCAGGGCTACTATATCCATAAACCCGAACCTATTTGAACCACATCAACTTTTCGAGACTCATTCTTCATTACTGAAATTTTTCATGCGTTTGCACTCAATATTTTCCAATTTCGAACGATAATTTACTTAGTTATGTTTCACAAGCTACAAAAACAACGAGCTCGGACAGAGGCATGTGATAACTGGCTGATTATTAAAAAAATTAACGAGTGTACTGAGTCATAAGAATTGGTGGTATGAAATCCGAATTTAAATTACAAACCGAAAATTTGGATACGTCCAATTTGGCCAACTATTTGGGTAATTTTGTCCCTATAAAATCACTGAGCCCTGAAAATCTTAAAGAATTAGCCGATAAATCTGAATTAATGGCCCTGTCAAAGGGGCGCTATGCGTTTAAGCAAGGCGAGAAGTTGGAAAGTATCTGTTATCTACTACGGGGTAGCGTTGAGATCATTGCCGAGGGCGGTAATTTCCGGGTGGTCGAGGCAGGCTCAACTGCGGCACTTTTACCACTTGAGCAGAGTTCGGTGCATCGCCTTAGTGCGAGGGCGCGAACAGACGCGGAAATTATAAAGATTGATTCAAACCTATTAGATATTATGCTCACGTGGCAGCAGTCTGGTGGTTATGAGGTGCAGTCTATTGATAGTTCCGCTGAAGACGAGGACAGTGACGACTGGATGTCTCGATTGTTGCAAGCGAAGGTTTTTCACAAGATCCCACCGGCGAATATTCAATCGATATTCATGCGAATGGAGGCGCGCCATTTCATCGCTGGCGATACGGTAATAAAACAAGGCGCGCAAGGGGACAGTTTTTATATTATCCGTGAAGGGCGCTGTCAGGTTATTCGGCAAACTCGGAAAAACCCAGAGGGTGTAGTGCTCGCCAACTTAAATGCCGGTGATAATTTTGGAGAAGAAGCGTTAATTTCAGGTGGTAAGCGCAATGCCTCCATAATAATGGTCGCGGATGGCGTCTTAATGCACCTTAATAAGGTAGATTTTCTAGAGTTAATGAATGAGCCGGTCATGCGCTGGTTGGCGTATCAAGAAGCGCAGAAACTCATTTGTGAAGGTGCAGTTTGGATAGATGTGCGTTTGCCGGCGGAATATCAATCCCGACATTTTCAAGGTAGTGTCAATATCCCGTTACCGATTCTTCGGTTAAAGCTAGCGAAGCTTGATCCCGCGAAGACCTATATTGCCTATTGCGATACGGGTCGACGCAGTTCTACGGCAACCTATATTTTAAACCAGAGTGGGTATAGCGCGGCGGTTTTACAAGAGGGCCTCAATAGTGTCCCTCCAGAAGATCTCGATTGTCAAAACTCCTCAGTGGCCTGAATTCGTTTACAATTTCCATTGCTGCAAGCCGCGTTTACAGATACCTTTTTCTTGTTTTAACTCCACTAACAGCCCAGGTTTTCGCCGAGAGAGCTGCTATATATTCTTTATTTCTCTACTCAGTAACTTGTAAGTTATACTGGCGTTCTCGGATTTTCGGTCAACAAAGTATCAAGATACGATATTGGCAATACAAAACTGGCAACTACTTGCTGACCCACGTCGGATTGAATTTGGATAGCCGCGTACCCTTCGGACGACACAGACAAATGTTATGAATATTGAGCGAAAAATATTGTGTAGACTGGCTGACAGTTGTTTTCACTCTGGTCAAACAATTGCCGATGAGCTAGGGATTTCACGTGCAAGTATTTGGAATATAGTTAAAAAATTAGAATCTTATGGGCTCGAAATATATTCAGT
>JBGMRO010000292.1:0-5540 GCA_048061555.1 Thiohalomonadales bacterium
TTAATGATGTGCCCAATGTTGGCGCATTTAATGGCAAATTAGACGAGGTTTCAGTGAATGATCAAACGTTATCAGCGCCGTTAGTAAAACAACATTATAATGACGGTGTCTATGGACTACATCGTGGATATGTTAATTGTAATAGCAATATCGTGAAAATCATGCCACTGGGCGATTCTATTACTAGTGGAAGTGGGGGTTCTCGGCAAGGCGGATATCGGCGTTCATTGGCACGTCTGTTGGCGAAGGCGGGTTACCGATATGACTTTGTTGGCCGTCTCGACGATGCTGGTGAGCCATTTGACTCGAATCACGAGGGTTGGAGTGGCTACACAATCGACGATATTGTAAAAAATATCAATGCGGGACTGAATGCAAACCTGCCGGACGTTATTTTGCTACATATAGGTACCAACGGTGTACGGGATTCATCTGGCCTGGAAAAAATAATTGACATTGTTGAGTCGTTTAACGAAGAAATTACGGTCGTTGTTGCTCGTATAATCAACAATAAAACACCCAATAGCGCTACTCAAGTTTTTAATGATGAAGTAGAAAAAATAGTTATTTCTCGGGCTGCCAACGGCTCTAGATTATTATTGGTCGATATGGGTACGGCATTGATGCCATCGGATATGAATGATGAGGAGCATCCCGTAGACAGTGGTTATAGCAAAATGGCCGCAGTTTGGTTTAATGGGTTGTCTACATTTTTACCCCTGTGTGGGAATCAGTCATCTATTGTGCCTGTTATCTGAATAATTTCTAGTACGCAGCGATTCTCTACTGTTAAGCGGTCCTCTTAGTCATCAATTCATCGTATAAGTGCGTTAATTGAATGGCGATTGCATTTATAGAATATTTTTGAATAATGAGTTGTCGTCCCGCAATGCCGACTGATAAAGCGTATGGTGTGTCCACAAGTAATTTGTCGAGACAGGTCGTTAGTGCGGCTGTATCTCCAGGATTATAGAGCAGGCCATTTATATCTTGGTCGATGACTTCCGGTATGGCACCAACCGTAGTGCAAATTACAGGTAAGCCAAAACTCATGGCCTCCAACATTGCCAGCGGTAGGCCTTCATCATAAGAAGGAAGGCAAAAAATGGTCGCGTTTTCCATAAAGGGTCGTTTTTTGTCACCGAATACAGGTCCGTGTATATCGACAATATTTTCCAGGTTGTTTTCATTGACAAAAGAACGTAGAGCATCTTTTTGCCCAGTTTCCATTTCTTCGCCCATTAATACTAGCTTAAGCGGGCCCTGATAGCTAAGCGTGGATACAGCCGATAATAAGTCTATCTGACCTTTACGACGTTCGTAGTTTGCGATACAAATTATATTAGGTGGTTTTGTTTTCTCTGAGGGCGATATGTCAGGGATAGGGGTGCCATTGGGTAAGACAAACATCTTGGTAGGGTCAATCCATGGGCTTAGTATGGTGTTCCAACCTTCGCTTAATATTATGACGCGATCTACTGTTTTAAAGGCTATTTTGGCTAGTAACAATTTTATAGGCCCGAGGCCGCCTAAAAATTTATGAAATTCGGCACCGTGTATGTGAATCACGACTTTGCAACCAAAAATTTTTAATATAGCTAAATCTAGAACTGTGCGCCAAAAAGTAAAATAGCTACAGGTATGAATATGACTCACGTCGGGACGCCATCGATAAGCAAATTTGACTAATTTTTTCAATAATTTTAATTGAGCCAGAATTCCCACCCAAAGTGGGCGATCGTCTGCCGTGCTTTTAGCATTGTTCAAATATCTGACATCACAATGAGGCTCGAGTGCTGTAATCAAATTTTGCATGCAAGTGGCTATGCCACCAATGGGCGGTGGCAGAGGTCCAATTTGCAATATATTTAGATTTCTATTTGTAGAAGGCGGGTTTGAACTAAGCTTGTGTTGATCTTTAGCCATGGTAATTCGTGTCTCCTTAGTCCTTAATACAGATATTTATTTGATTATTTTACATTCGCTGTATTTTGGTAGTAAATCTGATAACGTTGGACCATTCTACTCAAGCTAAATTCTTGAAGTGCGACGGCACGAGCTTTTATGCCAAAATCAGTTCGAAGCTTCGTATTTTGCATCAAAAGTGTAATCAGTTCACCCATTTCACTTTCAGAATGATCATGGCATAAAAGCCCAGTAACTTTGTGTTGGATTAGTTCCGGGTTGCCGCCAACCTCACGTGCGATTACCGGTAATCCTGTCGCCATAGCTTCGAGAATAGCGTTGCTCATTCCTTCTAATCTACTGGGTAACACCATGGCGTCAGCAGCGGACAGATAATCTGAAATATTACTCTTTCGACCGCAAAATTGTACTATATCAGTCAAATTTAGTGTTTTGACTTGGGTGGTTAGCTGTGCTAGTTGAGATCCTTCGCCTATCAAGAGTAGCAAAATATTGCTAGATTGATGTGCTTGAGCTAATGCATTAAGAAGAAATTGGTGATCTTTTATGGGGGTTAGGCTGGCGGGGCAAACAAGAATAAAGGTATCTAAGGGTAACCCTAAGTTTCTGCGAAGCTCGTTTTTATCCTGCACTGGTTGAAATCGTTCGCAGTCCACGCCATTGTATAAGACGTCAAATCTTTGCTGGTTTATACCCGCGTTACTTGCATAGCGATTTGCACTGTCGGTACACACTGCCGCCAACTTGTAGGTTGCAAATGAAAGTAGCTTGGATGTAATGCGTCGACGCGTCGGAAGAAAGTTTTCTTCGGGTGCACCGTGGAAACTCCAAATTGTCCGTGTTCGTCTAAACGTCAATATATTCGCCAGGATGGTATCAGGCCACGTATTCCAGTTTCGACAGTGAATGATATCGGGGTTCCAACGCTTAAATACTTTAGCAAGATTGTATATTGCTTTAAGATCATTTCGTTTTCGGTTTAACTCGAAGATGTCAATGTCGACCTTTATCCTTTCGATCATCTCTCCTCTAATATCAAGGCAACATATGGATTGTACGAATTCGTCTTGTGGTAAATGATTGATTAAGTTAACAACTCCATTTTCTAATCCGCCCACGGGCATGCCGTGCACCACATGCATAATCCGGATAGGTGATTTTGCAATCATTCGTGAGAAGATGAATTAATTAGGGTAGAAAAATGCTTATAGCTGGACATTTTCTCTGAGGCTTCGATAGAAAAGAAGTCAGAGTATATCTGTTCGTTGCCTCAAGATGAAGCAATTTTAGCTCAGTAAGAGAGAGAATTAGAAATTAAATTCAATGCCGCTTGAGAATTCCCTTTGCAAAGGGGCAGAGAATTAGGTCGTATTAATGTCTAAGTTAAAAATTAGCTAGATTTTTCGGCTGCCCTGCTGCCCGTACAAATTTGCAAACAAAGAACGGCCTGGATGAAATATCCTTCTGAATATTTGCATAGCGAAGATTAGCAGCATCAAGAAAGCCAGTTCCAGCAGACTGAATGTGCCGGTGCTATTTGCATCGAAATTACCAGGATTGTTTTGATCTGTCCCGGGGTCGGGGTTAGCACCAGAACCAGAACCAGAACCAGAACCAACACCAACACCGGAAGAACCACCAGTACCGGTATTTCCGCTAGGTGTTGAGATATCGCTCTGAACCACCACCACGTACATACTATTATCTTTCTCATTCCCGCCAAGTGATACGGTTCCCGCCTCAAAAGTTTTCGAATACAGACGTAATAAAGCAGTATCATCGGAGGTGAGTACATAGGCCGTATCCATCCATCCCAGTAACCAAGTGGGAAGTATATTACGAGTGTCATAGCCAACGTGAATGGTTACGGGTTTATTCACGCGGAACGATATAGAACCACCACCGTTTTTTAGTTTGTCATTATTGGCGGTAAGTAAATAGTTGAGTTCTGAGTATGATGCTGGAATATTAGTGTAAGTATAATTTCTGTCCCAGTAAACTGTAGCTCCATCTACTAAGATACCGGTTCGGTAACCGCTTGGTTGTATCTGATCAATTATCAGTCTATCTACATATATAAAATCTTTTCCCTGTCCCGTAGATATTTCATTCGGCGTTGAAGCACGATCCGCAATATTGCTAACATTTAGACGGTAGTTGGTTCCCTCAATTAATGTAGAAGTGGTTAACTGAACAGTTAGCCTGTCTCTATCCAGCACTGCTGCGCTAATAGAAATTCCATTTATAATGGAATAATTTGATAAATTTTGCGCAGTTGCTAAGGATACTATTTCGCTGAATGTCACACTCACCAAATTTGGGTTGCCGCCGACTTTAACCGATACAATAGTTGGTGCTATTGTATCGGCTAAGGTACTTGCTGAAATCACGGTACTCCTAGAGCCTTCATTGCCAGCGCCATTGACTGCAGCAATCTCATAAGTATAACGGGTATTTTCAGTCAAGTTCGTATCTTGATAAATAGTTGCTGAGATGGAAGCAATCTGAGAGCCATTTCTGTAGACGTTGTAAGCTGACACACCACTTTCAGGATCAATTGCTACAGACCAAGTCAATTCCATAACTGTGTCGCTTACGCCACTTGCATTGAGTCCTGTGACCATGCTGGGACCCGTAGGGTCGCTTAACGTAATTCCATAGTTAGGTTGTGTTTGGCCCAGCTCTATAGCGCCGAGATCAGGCGCCGAGCCAAGATAGTCGTCATTAATATTGGGTAAAATTTTGCCACTATTGACTGCTGAGGAATTGGCATTGAGCTCCAGTACACCTGGTGTGTAATAGGGGGTCCAGTCGGTGGAGCCACTGGCGAGTATCGCATCCAAAGGGTCAAAGATTGCCTGGGTTAATCGTACCCCGTTGTTACCGAAGGGTGTGTTTCGATTAAAACCATTGTAGTCCACTTGAGTATCTGAACTAATACCAAAACTTACACCGCCTGTCGTTCCCAGAATTAGGTTGTTGTATACTTTTGAGTTGGATAAGGTTTCACCTTGTTGCCATGCATTTCCGGGACGAACGGCAGTGTTGTGAAATACATACATTCCACTTGCACCGTTTTTAAATTTAAATGGTAAGTACGCTTCATAAAGAATTCCTTGGTCACTGAATTCTTGGCCAGGGTTGTATATTATATTCCTATAAATATAAAATGGTCCGCCGTTTCCGGGTTGGACACTGATACCGGTACCGCTATTAGAAATTCTGTTACCGTAAGCACGAATATTTCGTTCACCGCCATCTAGTTCCAAGCCGTCGTCGCCACCCCATAAGATATCGTTGGCAAAGATGTCGATAGCGCGATTGACACCCCGATCGGGGATGTCGATTGTATCACCAAAGCCGGATAAAGAGTTGCTGCAAACTGTGATACCTTGACCAGAAATTTCGATGCCATTGATACCCCAAGTCTTAATACCCGTGTCCAGATTAGTTAATTGACCTTCAATGATATTGTTACAGAAATAATGATTACGTTGCGTATTACCACTAGCTTGAATTCCGCAAATAACATCTTTTATTCTAGTGTTTCTGATAACAATACCTTCCAACGAACTCGCCACGTTCGAATTGACAACTACGCCCCAATTTTCACC
>JBGMRO010000293.1:0-5534 GCA_048061555.1 Thiohalomonadales bacterium
ATGCGGCAGTTGAGCTTATTTGTACACGACGTACTTATGCCGCGAAGCACATGGACGTGCGCAAGCGGTCAGGGATGTATTCACGCGTGCCTAGAATTGCGCAACGCTCATACGTAATTCCGATACCTAAATTAACTATGCGCAACGTCGAATCAGGATTCAATTGCATTATTTCATTCCAATAAATTAAAAGTAACAAAGTAGAACTACTATGTGAGCAATTAATCTTAAGATAAGTGCTTCTAATCCTGCAAACAACGCAGAAATTGGAAACATAGACTATTTGTAGATGGGACACCAAAAAGATGTTTAGGTACTTGCATAGTCAAATGCAATCGTTAGAGGCTCTTTCGCACCGATATACTCGATTTCTAATTCAATTTTATAGGCACCTTGCAAGGGCACTGCAAAATAATTTCCATACGATTTAGCGCCATCCATGAACATTAACTCCATTTTTTTATTGGTGCTATTAATACCGTCACCAACAATACGAGCATAGACCTTGGCTTTTTTCAGGCTATTACCGGTTTGATTATCAATCAAGTTCACCACAATGTGACTCTGTCCTTGACTCATATTGTATTCATCGTTGTGGAAATCACTGCCGGGCAATTCTTTTACATAACCTGGAACCAATGCCGTTGGTGTAACCGTTAAATACACCGAGGTGGCATCTATGGTCTTGTGTTGCGCGTAGTGTTCCGCTGTCAAGTCTGTTTGAAACACTAATAGTAAAAATGCCACCAAAATCAAGGTAATTCGTCGAATAAGCATAATATTGGCCCCATAGACTTCTACGGATAATCGAATGACTTATCACTATAAGTATGGCAGATAGAATAGGAAATAGGGTCTGGAATCTTGATGTAGGTCAACAAGAAATGGAACATCACATATTTTTTACCAACCTGGCGACCTATCCGGAGTTATGCAGGAATATGCAAAGTGTGAAATCAGGCACGACTAAGAAAGTAGCCGAAGACTGGAAGACCCTACCAAATTATGTTTTGGCCATCACCCAATAAACAATATTGGCAATCCAGGTCAGCAATAATAAAACCCACGGCAACCAATGTTGCCTATAACGACCTTCATTAACACTCTCATTTATTGGTTCTAGTTTTTCACGTAGGCGTTTCTTCTGCCTTTTGTCGAGTTCTTTGGACTTAGCTTTCTCTTGCTTTTTATATTGCTCGATACCCTTCTGGATACCTTGTGAAATTAATTTTGTTTGTTGTTTTGACTGCCCTTCCTTTTTACTACCTTTTGCTATTTTATCAGCGGTCTCAATGGTATTCGGTGAAGGCTTGTTGTATTTGGGGTTATCCCCGGACTGGTTTTTAGAGTATTTAGGCATACGTCGATTGTATCATAATTTATGACCTGCAGGCCCAATCTCGAAACGAATGATAAACTCGCAGCCGTTTCCAACGCTACTTTCCTGATGAAATATCTGCCCTCCGTTAATTTCCACCCCCCAGCGAGCTAACGCTAATCCTAATCCGCTGCCTCCAGTCTCACGTGATCGGGCAATATCTAAGCGGTAAAATCGTTTAAATATATTTTCCGATTCTCTGATGGGTATGCCCGGACCTGAGTCTCGAATACAGATATCGAAATAAGTGGATTTAAGTATTAAACTCACCTGAATATCGCCCTTCTCGGGTGTATAACGGATGGCATTGTCCAGCACGTTGAACAACGCCCGCTGCAAATAATCCTTGTGGACATCGAGTATCACCCTTGAAGTATTTTGTAAAATTAGGATTTGTTGTTTTTCTTCGGCTAGTACGCCCAGGCACTCAACCACCTCCGTCAGTAATTCTCCGATATTGATTTGCTGCTTACCTTGCATGGGTTCGCCGGTGTCGGCTCGCGCTAACAACAGTAAATTTTCGACCAGTTGCTCCAAGCGATCGACTTCTTCCAACATGCTGCTGATGGTCTCATTTTTTGCCTCAGTATCAGCCTTGCTTTGCAGACCAAGTTCACCTACATTTCGTATAACGGCCAACGGTGTTCGTAACTCATGTGAAGCATCCGCAGTAAAACATTGCAGACGAAAAAAAGCCTGCTCCAATCGTTCAAAACCAAGGTTCAGCGCTTGCGCTAAGTCGCCAATCTCATCCTGAGGTTGTTTTACTGCTATACGTTGATCCAATCGGTCCGCATTGATATGTTTTGCTTTTCGAGTGATGTCTCGTAGCGGTGACAAACTTCGACCTGCCAGGAAATAGCCAATAGATATAGCAGTTAAGAATACCAACGGTAGCCCCCAGCTAAATACTCGTTTCAAACGTTGCAGACTAGTTTCAAGTTGGTCTATATTCTGCGCGACTGAAACGGTGACCGCTTGTGCACCCTCTATCATAGGAAACAGCTTCTTTGTATTGTGCAAACGAAATGTCCCCACTTCCATACTGGTTCCGTTTCTGGTACCCTTTTCAATTTTTATATTCGCTATCTCTAAACTATCCCATGATTGGCTTTGATAGATAATCCACCCATGCTGAGTAATGCGAAAGTAGTGGATACTACCAGATCTATCGATTTCGGCTAATCTGGAAATCCCATCGGATACAGCATCAAAAAGTTTATCCGCTGAGGCCGATAAGGACTTGTCTACTTGTGAATAGAGATTACGCTTGACCAGATTAAAACTAATAGTTGAAAATATTATCAATGTAACCAGCATGGCCAAGGAATACCAGAGGGTAAGCCTAAGGCGAATCGAGTAATTCATGGATCTCGCCGCTCCAGTACAAATCCTACCCCGCGAATGGTATGGATAAGCGGGTAGGCAAATTGCGCATCAAGCTTTTGACGTAACCTAGTGATATGGACATCAATCACGTTATCCAATGGTGTTGCCCTATTTGGCTGTTGCCAAACGTCTTTCGCCAACATTGCGCGTGATACTATATGGCCTTGATGGCGCAACACATATTCTAATAAATCAAATTCTCGTCGCGTGAGGTCGATAGTGGTGCCTGCTCGGGTAACCGATCGGGTTAATAAATCGAGGTGTAACTCTAAATACTCCAAGACCACGAGTGCTTCTGTACCACCACGCCGAGTCACTGCGTTTATCCTTGCTATGAGCTCTGAAAAAGCAAAGGGTTTAACCAGATAATCATCCGCCCCTTGGTTTAACCCCATCACACGGTCGGCCAAGGTATCCTTTGCACTGAGTATGAGTACCGGTACATTATTGCCTTGTGATCGTAGTTTCTCCAATATCTCCAGGCCACTACGCTGCGGTAGCATGATATCCAACAAAATTAGGTCATAATCGGCATCCGTGGCGAGAAAAAAACCTTCCTCGCCGGTATACGACACATCCACCTGATGCCCTTCATTTCTTAGACCCTGCGCTAAAGACTGCGCCAACTTCTGTTCATCTTCAACTATCAATATTCGCATATAATTCCAGTCAGCGCTTACGCTCAGTATCTGTTAAGAGAGCTATGACCCTTCTCTATATAGTAATTATTTCCCGTTGCAACCATAGGTCAGTTTGAACCATTAAAGCGAGTTTTAATTCTTAATTTTAATTAAGAAACTATTCAGTGGTTAAATTGCGGCATTAAACATAAACTTTAACCTTCGTAGACTAAGCGATAAGGCGATAAAAATGCAAAGACGTGAATTCCTGCAAGCCATGAGTGCAGCCGCATTGGCGGGTATAATACCCAAAAATCTATTGGCGCAAGCAAATTTTGAGTACCAATATCAACTCCCTAGCAATGGTGATTTACGTATACTGCATTTCACGGACGTGCATGGTCAACTATTACCTGTCCATTTTAGGGAACCTAGTGTCAACTTAGGCATTGGTAGTGCCAAAAACAAGCCACCTCACCTCGTGGGTACACACGCGTTACGCTATTATGGCTTGTCGCCCGACAGCCCAGAAGCCCATGCCTTGACCTATTTGGGTTTTGACGAAGCCAGCAGACGATATGGGAAAATGGGTGGATTCGCACACATCGCCAGTCTAGTTAAGCGCCTACGTCAAGATTTCGGCGTAGATCGCACACTGCTATTAGACGGTGGTGATACCTGGCAAGGTTCCGCAACGGCATTATGGACTCAAGGTGAAGACATGGTCGCCGCCTGCAACGAACTTGGTGTCGACGCCATGACGGGACACTGGGAGTTTACCTATCCCGAACAACGAATTCGCGAAAACATAAAGCTATTTAAGGGTGATTTTCTGGCGCAAAATATATTTGTGAAGGAAGAAGCGCAATTTGAAGGCGCTGAAACTTTCGCGGAAGACTCGGGGCTCGCACTACGACCTTATACGATTAAATCGATGGCAGGTATACGAATTGCCATTATTGGCCAAGCCTTCCCCTACACCCCTGTCGCAAACCCGAGTCGTTACATTCCAAACTGGTCTTTTGGTATCAGAGAGTATGAACTACAGGCTACGATCGATAAAGTTCGCGATAAGGAGAAGGCAAAACTGGTCATTCTGCTGTCGCATAACGGCATGGACGTCGACTTAAAACTCGCCAAAAGAGTCTCAGGTTTGGATGTCATTCTGGGTGGTCATACACACGACGCCGTACCGCAAGCGGTGTCGATCACTAACGCAGGCGGGCGCACACTCGTCACCAATGCGGGTTCTTCCGGTAAATTTGTGGGTGTATTTGACATAAAGTTATCCAAAAACGGCATAAGTGGTTATCGCTATCGGTTGCTGCCTGTCTTTAGTAATTTAATCGAAGCCGACAAATCGATGTCGGCATTAATCAAAAAAGTCCGCGCCCCCTATGAGAAAAAACTTACCACGCCGCTCGCGGTTGCCGGAGAACTATTCTATCGACGGGGTAATTTCAATGGCAGTTTCGATCAACTGATTTGCGATGCCCTACTCGAAGAATACGATGCAGAAATCGCTTTATCACCTGGTTTTCGCTGGGGTACGTCTGTACTTGCTGGCGATACGATTACCTTGGAAGACGTTATGGCACAAACTGCGATCACCTACCCCGAGACCTACATGAGGGAGATGTCAGGTAAAGATATTAAAGCCATACTGGAAGATGTCTGTGATAATTTGTTTAACAAAGATGCCTATCAACAACAGGGCGGTGACATGGTACGTACCGGCGGTCTCGAATATGCCTGTGATCCTAACGCCTCCATCGGTCACCGCATCAAAGATTTACGTTTAAGCAGCGGTCGCAAGTTGCAGGCAAACAAAAATTATAAAGTTACCGGTTGGGCCACGGTGAATAGCAAAGCCACGGGTCGGGCAGTTTGGGATATCGTCGCTGATTATTTAAAGGCAAGTAAAACGGCGCGTATCGCTCACCTTGAACAACCCCGTTTGCTTGGGATTAATAAAAATATGGGCATTGAATTATAAAATTGTTCAATATTAATCTCCCAATACTCAATATTCAGAAATCAACACTGCGAGGTCACACATGAAAAAATTTATTCTCCTTATAGCGGCATTGTCTATCGAGGGAGTCATGCTACAAGGCACACCAGCCAGAGCCGACATATTGCCCACA
>JBGMRO010000294.1:0-5532 GCA_048061555.1 Thiohalomonadales bacterium
ACAACATATTTGATGTCTTCATCAAATTGGAAATTTTTAACCGCCCAACGTAAAAAAAAAGCAGCGCCGATCAATATCGCCGCAGCCGCGACCATCCAAACGTAAATCGTCCAACCATCGGGTAACGACTCGATATACTCCGCCATCATAAACTCCTAAATCAAATAACCTTCAATAAGCTCCAGCCAACCCACCGCCACCGCGATAAATACGCCCGCGATAATCGATCCAAACATAAATTTTTCACCCGTTTTCAGTCCCTCCTTGCCTTTTCGAGGAACGTAGAGATATATGATACCTGAAAAAAATATTAGTGAAATGACCAAAAACACAAAAATACCCACACTGTATTTTTGTGCTCTCAGACCCTCTATGCTCATATCGATGCCAAGCACGATATTACCATCGTTCGCCGCTGTCGAGATAGCGTAGGCTATCGGCTGAAACACAGATTGCAGTACAGACCCGAGCGTATCTACCCACGCCAACAGCGATTGTAATCCTACTAAACCTAGTTGAAATTCGCCCATACGGGAGCTTTGACCTCTTACTGAACTTTAAATTGCATTAGCGCATAAATATTTCTGTGTGTTTATTATACGCTACTTGTTACCATCGAAACCAGCAAAAAAAAAGCCGCCATTTTAATGGCGACTTTTAATTAAGCTACGAATATAACTCAGGAAAATAAATACCTTGAATTATTACTCATCAGGACCTAGTTGAAGGCATCCTCATCAGCCGAGCTATTTTCCTTGTTTTTCTTCCAGTATGCATCGACGTAAATCATGCCAAATAGTGCCGGTAGAACAAACACAAAAGCGATGATAGTCGCAAATACACCAGGAGCAAAATCGATATCTAACATGGTAGTCGTCCCCTTATGAAGTTTTGTTTATGTTGCTTTAGACATATCAGGTTTTTGTGAAAAGTGTGGTAAACGTTTCACAACCAAAATCATGACAATAATAAAATAAGTCACATAAAATACGTCTATCGTATACCCCTTGTCCCACCAAGGCTGGATTCGCTCATGCTTGCCATCGGGACGAAAGTTACCCTCAAAATTCGCGAGTTTAACTTTGTCACCTACAACGTTGTAATTATCCAAAGGATAGTCACCTGCCCGCTGCGCCTCAATGATAGATGGCGCAATATTGAGTAGATCGTCATAGGTAATCGGATGACGTTCTAAGGCACCGATTTGACGCCCGTTGCCTTGTGCACGCTCCATAGCGATCTGATCGATACGCTTCATTTTTTCTTCGTTGGTAGCCAAAGCAGCGATTTCAGGGCTGTTCATGATCTTTATGTGCTCTACATAATTTTGCGCATTCGGACGTTGCCCCCAAATCGGCATCGTTATCATAAACGCGGTCAATATGATCAAGCCCATCAAAAAGACTAGTGGTAGTGGCAAACGATTATTACCATCTGTGAGTCCACCGTGTCTTTCTGCCTCCCAAAGAGCAATCATGTCGCTTCGTTCTTCTTCACTAGACATACTCTGCATTGGTTTATCAAAATTCCAAGCCATTTTGATCTCTCCCCATTCGTTTCTTATAAAGTTACTTTAGACTTGTTAATACCCAATCAATTAAGGCGCGAACCTCTGAATCAGGGTGTATTGAGGGTACCTCTGGCGGATATACTGTCTTGCCACTGCGGTAATCCTTATAGTCTGCCCGCCATTTATCGAAATCGATGGCTTTTCCACTAGCATCCGTTTTGCCCCAGAGGTAATCAAAACGAGGCATAATCGAATTTGGCTGTACCAATCTAGGATTGAAAAAATGCATGGTCATCCATTCTTTTGATGAATTACGTGATGCAACATGCAGAATATCCGGTGCCTTACGATCGGAACCAAAGGCGGTTGGCATTTCACCGTTAAAGTCACCTAAGAAAGGCGGCGCACCAAAGACTTGCCAATCCTGAGTTTCCTCGGGTAGTAGCGTATGACACCACCAGCATCCCTCGGTAATATAAACCGTCTTACCGCGACCTACATAACGAATATTCTCCGGACTAGCGGCGCTTAAAACTGCGTCGGTGGTCCAACCCTTAGTCACCGTGGCGTTTTCAGCATAAAACCATTCTTCCCCATTGACTTCAGTCCTACCTATTGTAAAGACCACCGCGTCTCCGTCTTTAGCTTGATCGACCTTACCACGCTCTACACTAAGTGTGCCTACCGTCGGCCCCATATTAGCTGTGTGACGTACACCCGCAGACATTGGAACGCCTGCTTTATAGACATAGGCCCGCATTGGTGGATCTATCGGTGCCCCCGTCATTGGATCTTTAGTCAATTCCACGGTTATGGGTTTACCTTCACCTATGACTAGAGGATCTTCATAACTAAATCCGATCACCCGCCCGTTTGATAAAGTTTTATCTAGTCCCACCCATGTCGACTCCCCTGAACGAAAGTCCCAGCTGGGAAAAAATAAAGTAATACTCATAGAGAGCCCAAGCATCGCACCGATGCCTGCTGTCCCCAGTTTATACTTTTGAAATTGTGTGGCCACGTTGAAAACCTCCCATTTTCTTCTTATTCGATCTTCCCGCCACTACATCTTCGTAGTGGCGGGGAGTCTCATTTCAACCGTTTGTGTAGCTAAGGGCTATTTAGCGTTCGTACGCCATTTCATGTGCGTAACGACCCTTCGGTACTACCGTACCAATGCGAGCAGTCATCCACATATTGTATAGCCATATTAGGTTACCGGTGAACACCATGGTACCACCCACCCAACGGGCGATCATGTACGGATGTTCAGCGACCACGACATCGATGTAAGGCACTTCGTAGATCTTACCTGCACCTTGAATCAGACCTGCAATTGTCATTGATATCCAGTAGATACAGAAGCCAATAATGTAGAACCAATAGTGAAAATTGGCCAAAGCAAGCGAATAGAGTTTACGACGCATCATCTGTTGCAATCCGAAATAGACAGCAGCGATCTCTAATGCCGTAGACATACCCAGTAACGCAAGGTGGGCGTGTGCTACGATCCAACCTGTACCATGGATATACCAGTTAATCGCACGTGTTTGTTGGAAACCGCCCTGCATATTTAGCGGAATCGCCAATAAGACACCGGTAACCGAAAACTTGATCTCGACGTTTTCTACAAACATACTCCACTTGCCTTTCATCGTCAGCAGAATATTAGCGACAAATGCTACCGCCGGTATCAAGATCAATACACCTTCAACAGATGCAAATGATTTCAACCATTCTGGCAGCGGCGCTGACATCAAGTGATGTGAAGCCGGTGTGGAATAGAAGGCAATAATAGACCAAAAATGAAGATGCCCAATACGATGAGAGTAGAGCGCATTACCTGTCAATTTAGGGATGGTGTAGTACGCGATCCCCGCCGCCACTGGCGTTATCCACAACCCTAAAACGTTGTGTGCAAACCAGAACGTCATATAGGCTTCGGTCAGCCCCGTAAGATTAAACATCTCCGGTGATTGACCTACGATAAACGTCACAATAATCATAAATATACAGGCACCGAAAAACCAGTTGGTTATATAAATACCTTGTGTACGTCGTTGCGCGATGGTCATCCAGACATTAACACCTAGCGGTATCAACACTCCAAATAAGAAGACTAAATCAATCGGCCAGATTAAATCGGAATACTCTCGTCCAGAGGTTATACCCATCCATAATAGGATCAGCCCTAAACTCAGCCCCACGTTCCATAAGAAGCAGTTCCAAAGTCCCAGTTTTTCCGACCAAAGTTTACTATTACCTAATGCCGGTGTCATATACATCATCGTCATCGCAAAGGCCATCGAAATCCAACCCAGGATTACCGCCAATACATGAACCTGACGCATGTGTCCAAAAGCAAACATTTCCGCACCTGTTACAAAGTCCGGAAATGCCAGTTTTGCTGCATTAAAAGAACCTAAACCGGTTCCTACTACAAACCAAAAAATAGCCGAAAAACCAAAAAATATCGAAGCTGATCCAGCTGGGATATCTTCGTTTTTCGCAAACATATACTTTAACATTTTGCTCCTCCTCAACTTTCTCTATCTATTTACCAAGATAGCGAAACGATTCTTTTTGTGAATTTTTTGTAACGTCTCACTCTTGCGTTTTATTCATTAGATAGTATGAGAACCACATACTTGAGAATGCCAATACAACCCCACAAGTGCCTGCAAATGTCGCTAACATAATTCCCCCTCCCGATATTACAATTATTAAAAATTCTAAGATATTAAAAATTCTAAGATTAATTTTTTATGGAACTTACGTGCTGCTGTTTAGTTACTATTGGCAAATTACCATTCTGTCTTCGCTTCACCACTAGCTTCCATTTGACCATGGCGCTGCCAGGCTAGGCCGGTGATAATCATAAAGGCTAACCCGAACACCAGCATAACCACATCGACAAAACCCGAAAAAGTCGCTGGGTTATAGGCCATAGCACCCCACCCGCCCCAATTTTCAAACGGAGCTCGTCCTACCGCACACATCACTGCAGCACCAAAGACGCTGCCGTTACCCATACCCGTAGTAAATGCGGCTACGAGAAGTGCAAAGAATGTATTACCTATTTTTAATTTATTTTCCACGCTACCACCCCCTAAGTGCAGATATTGTATGTAGTACGTTGGAATGCAAATAGCGACATGAATACATACATGCTACCGGTTTTATAAACCAGCGTAACGACGCAGCAGATTCATTTAGATGTATCGAATTGGAAATTTGTAGAAGATACGCTTTGATACACTCACTTTATATTTAACACTACCTGCAAAAACTTATGCCACGTAGCATGAAGTATATCTATAGCTTTATATCTTGCTGTGCTCCCAACACCCGATACCGTCCTTACCCTAACAAATACGTTAAAACCTCAACGCGGATAACTGAAGGACTGAATCCAATATGTGCTATTTTTATTCACTTAGTATCTTGACGGGCACCATGCTGACACAGCCCCTAGCCAAGGTCAAGCCATTATTTAGAAAATTTCGGTGTCATAAGCAGCTTAAATAGTAAGAGTAATTTGCTTGGTTATTCATTATATTAGCGTTAGTTAATTGACGCTAATACGCTACAAATAGTAGGGAGTTTTCGTTGGGAAAGCACACCAATAAGTCGTTGGAAGCTGCTGACATTACGTCATATATTTGGGGCTAAAATGATACTAAAATAAGTTAGCTGCACACACACCCAGATTAGAACCATTTTAAAAGTAGCGGTAAGCTTTTTTACATCATCAACAACCTCAATGCTGCGCGACCTTCAGGCTATGGTGGCGGCCTCTGTGACGACTTTTAGGCAGTTAATCAGCTGGAGTTAGCTTATCCGTTAGACGGGCAGCAGTTGCTTTCTCGTTCGTCCTATGCAAGACTAAAACACTCAATGAGGCGACTTTTGGGCTTCCAAATTCGGGTATCTACATTTGGCAGAGATCAAAATAAAATAAAATATGCATAACCATGAAAGAGCTCATTTTATACTTATTAGTTGCAATTAGTACGACAATT
>JBGMRO010000295.1:0-5526 GCA_048061555.1 Thiohalomonadales bacterium
GGTCTCATTGCGCTGCATCGCTGGGCTATGGTAATGTGTCATTAATAAAGAAAACAAATTTTAACTAGAAATGCATCACACTAAAATAATCGTTGTATTGGAAGCATTAGCAAGTGCTCGATGGCGTCGCTAGCGCGCAGTCGATCTATGCCCGTTGTGACATACAAAAACGAAAATTTTAGGTGATTACCAATGAACAAAGAAGAATTTGCTGCCTATGCAGCTGACGGATATAACCGTGTCCCCCTGATTCGAGAAGTCCTCGCAGACCTCGATACCCCTCTAAGTACTTACCTTAAACTGGCTAATGAGCCGTATTCCTATTTGTTCGAGTCGGTACTCGGCGGTGAAAAGTGGGGGCGGTATTCGATTATTGGTCTGCCGAGCAAGATTCGTGTGACCGTCTCAGGGTATGAAATCAGTGTGCATGAACATAATCCGACGGCATCAAAGGTGCTTGAGCGGGTCAATGTCGAAGATCCTTTGGCGTGGATTGAGACATTTCGCGAACGCTATCGTGTCCCCGACATAGCAGGTTTGCCGCGCTTCAGTGGTGGTTTAGTGGGCTACTTTGGTTACGACACCGTGCGTTACATAGAGCCACGATTAGGAGTTTGTCCCAACCCGGATGACTTAGGCACGCCAGATATACTGTTGATGTTAAGCGAAGAGGTGGTCGTCTTTGACAATTTACGCGGCAAATTGCAGATACTCGTCTATGTAGATCCGCAGCTCGAATCCGCTTATGAAATGGGCGAACAGCGACTGAATGTCATACAAAAAAAGCTCGTAGCGTCGGTACCGGTAGAATCGATGAGTAATCGACCTAGTGGTACACCGACCTTTGTATCCGGGTTTTCTCAGCCAGCGTATGAGGCCGCAGTACAGCAGGCACGTCAATATATTATTGATGGTGATGCCATGCAGATTGTGCTTTCCCAGCGATTGAAGGCAACTTTCGAACAAAAACCGTTAGATCTTTATCGTGCGCTACGCTGTTTAAATCCCTCGCCGTATATGTATTATCTTAATCTTGGCGATTTTTATATCGTCGGTTCCTCACCGGAAATTCTGGTTAGAGCAGAAGATGGGGAGCTTGCACTGCGACCCTTGGCCGGCACACGACCACGTGGCCAGACTATACAGGAAGACCAGCAACTAGAACATGAGCTACTCAATGACGAAAAGGAATTAGCAGAACACCTAATGTTGATCGATTTAGGTCGGAACGACGTGGGCCGAGTGGCCGAAACGGGCAGTGTTGTGGTGACGGAAAAAATGCAAATTGAACGTTACTCGCATGTCATGCACATCGTCTCCAATGTCACTGGAAAACTACGACCCGGTCTGTCGGGTATGGATGTACTAAAGGCCACATTTCCGGCCGGAACCTTAAGCGGTGCACCTAAAGTACGCGCGATGGAAATCATTGACGAGCTGGAACCTGTCAAGCGCGGCATCTATTCCGGCGCAATTGGCTATGTCGATTGGAATGGTAATATGGATACCGCTATCGCCATTCGCACTGCTGTCATTAAAGACAATACCATTTATGTACAAGCTGGTGCCGGTATCGTGTATGACTCCATCCCCGCCAAAGAATGGCAAGAAACCATGAATAAGGCCATGGCCTTATTCAAAGCGGTAGAGCTTGTTTCTGATGGTTTACGATAGCGGAGTCGACGATGTTGTTAATGATAGATAATTATGATTCATTTACTTATAATTTAGTACAGTATTTTGGCGAGCTAGACACGCCCGTTGACGTCTACCGAAATGATAAAATCGATATCGCGTATTTGCAAGAATTGCCCATAGAACGGCTAGTGATTTCGCCGGGCCCGTGTACGCCAGACAAGGCAGGTATCTCCATGGCGGCAATTGAGGCTTATACAGGCAAGCTACCGATACTCGGTGTTTGTTTGGGGCACCAGAGCATTTGTCAGGTGTTCGGTGGCGAAATCGTTCACGCCGGAAAGGTCATGCATGGTAAGGTCTCGAATATCTACCACAATAACAGTGGCGTATTTTCTGGTCTACCAAATCCCTTTGTAGCGACTCGATATCACTCCTTGGTGGTGGATAAAGACAGCCTGCCTGATTGCCTGCAAGTAACCGCGTGGACGTTGACGGCAGCGGGGGAAGTGGAAGAAATTATGGGGGTCAAACACAGTCAGTTTGCGATCGAAGGTGTGCAGTTCCATCCTGAATCCATATCGACGCAAGCCGGACATGATTTACTACATAATTTTTTACATCAGTGACAGTGCTTTAATTTACTTAATGTGAGGGGTGCATCATGGATATGCAAGCGGCGATTAATGCCATGTTGGCACATCAAGATCTCAGCGAGGCCGACATGAAGTCAATCATGCAGTCGATAATGACGGGGCAGGCGACCGCTGCACAGATCGGTGGGTTTCTTATAGGCCTGCGCATGAAAGGCGAGACCATACAAGAGATCACGGCCGCGGCGAAGGTCATGCGAACCTTGTCTACGAAGGTCTCGGTCGAGGGCGATCACCTGGTGGATACCTGTGGTACCGGCGGGGATGGCCTAAAGACCTTTAATATTTCTACGGCTGGCGCGATCGTCGCAGCTGCTGCGGGGGCCAATGTTGCTAAACACGGTAATCGTTCTATTTCTAGTAAATCGGGCAGTGCCGACGTGTTAGAGGCGGCTGGGGTCAATCTGGATCTTACACCATCACAAGTGGCACAATGTATTGATAAAATCGGTGTGGGTTTTATGTTTGCCCCTCTGCACCACGCCGCGATGAAGCATGCCATTGGCCCCCGTAAAGAAATGGCGGTACGAACTATTTTTAATATTCTGGGGCCGTTAACCAACCCTGCCGGTGCGCCTAATCACGTCTTGGGTGTATTTAGTCCGGACTTGTTAGAACCGATGGTGCGGGTATTAGAAAATTTGGGTGCCAAGCATGTCATGGTGGTACATGCGAACGATGGATTGGATGAAATTACCGTCAACGGTGAGACTGCGGTGAGCGAATTAAATGACGGCAGAATACGCAGTTACAAAATATCCCCGCAACAGTTTGGTATCGATGCGAATACATTAGAAGACATTAAAGTCGAAGACTCGCAACAATCTTTGGCGCTAATAAATGCGGTCTTTGATAACAGTGATGGCACAGCCAAGGACATCGTAATCCTGAATGCTGGGGCGACGTGTTATGTAGCAGGTCTAACGAAGGACTTGCATACGGGTATTCAATTGGCGGATGAGGTTATCGCTAGCGGTAAGGCGAAGCAAAAATTTGCCGATTTGATAAGCTTGACGCAATCTTTTTCTTAGTCGATTATCCTAGATTCAACTGATAAATTTAGGGTTATGGTATCGCTTAAGCACTATATAGTATTGAGCCGAAAGTTATTATGAACAATACCCCCGATATCCTGCGGAAAATATTGGCGCGCAAGTCAGAAGAAATTATTGCTCGAGCGCGGCAACTGTCTTTACGCCAACTGAGTACGCGCGTGGCCTCTGTGGGTAAGACCCGGGACTACGTCGCTGCTATTCGAGACAGGATAGCGCTAGGTGAGGCGGCCGTTATCGCCGAGATAAAAAAGGCGTCACCGAGTCAAGGGGTCATTCGAGAGAATTTTGATCCGGCGCTCATCGCGGCATCGTATCAATCCGGCGGTGCGACCTGTCTGTCAGTATTGACCGATGTGGACTTTTTTCAAGGCGCTGACGCCTATTTACTACAGGCAAGACAGGCCTGCGAACTACCGATTTTACGTAAAGATTTTATTATTGACCCCTATCAGGTATACGAGGCGCGAGTCATCGGGGCCGATTGCATCCTATTAATTGTCGCGGCATTGGGTGATGCACAGCTATTAGAGCTTTCACAACTTGCTGCACACCTCGACATGGCGGTATTAGTGGAGGTGCATGATGCCGTAGAGCTTGAGCGTGCATTGGCGCTGGGGCTACCCTTGCTGGGTATTAATAATCGAAATTTACGCAGCTTTGAGAGCAGTCTACAAACCACCCTGGGCCTGTTAGACATGATCCCGCCGGGCATTATCGTCGTTACCGAAAGCGCCATCCACAAAAAAGAAGATGTACAGCTAATGCGCGATAATAATGTCAATGCCTTCTTAGTGGGAGAGGCGTTTATGCGCGCGGAACAACCGGGGGAAAAATTGGCAGAATTATTTCGGATTAAAAAGTAGAAATTTAATGCTACGCACCTCCTTCAGTAGATCACCGTACCTTCTACCACTTTTGGTCTTTGCCAGTATTTTTATCTTTTATACCTATCCGATGGGGCTTAGTGACTATTGGTGGCACATGAGTTCCGGGCGTTGGATTTGGGAAAATGCAGCACTGCCAAACGTAGATCAATTTACCTATACTTATGCCAAAGATGCAGATACTCGGCGTACCGTTATACTGCAGGCCTACTATTTGGGGCAGGTCTCGTTCTATTTTATCTATACCTGGTTTGGTATCTGGGGTCTATTAATCTACAAGGCTATATTGTTGACCCTACCGCTGTGGTTGCTGTGGCGTTACCTTCGTCTAAACAATATCGATGCTATCGTCGCGCTGATATTAATATTACCTCTGCCCTTGTTGCTGCATCGTTTTGATGAGTTGCGTGCAGTGATATTTTCCTTCATTGGTGCTATCGCGGTTCTCTATTTTATAAACCTGTTGCTCGATAGGTTACGCAGCGGAAAAGACGTTTGGCGCTATTTTTTTATATTACCCGCGACGATGTTGTTGTGGGCAAATTTGCATCGTGGTTTTCTGATTGGATGGGTATTGCTGGCGACCTTTCTTGGCGGTGAACTGTTAAAGTTTTTCTTACATAAAAAAGGCTGGGGCGAGGACGCCTTGTCGCGCCAGGCGCTGATAATTTTTACGCTGTTGTCTGTATTTGCGGTATTGATCTCCCTGGTAAATCCCAGCGGGCTTGGGGCTATAGTTGCTAATTCATCCGAGCTGAGTGGGCCGTTTATGCAGGTCATTGATGAATATTTTCCGTTGTGGAAATATGCAAGTTTATATGGAATGCAGTGGATATTTTTTGGTGCCGTGGCGATCGCCTTGCTCGGTGGGTTGTTTATGCTGCGGGCAAGAAAAGAACTACAATGGGCCCATGCCGTGTTATTTGTGGGCTTTGCTTATCAAGGGCTGAGCACGTTTCGATTTAGTTATTTTCTCGTTATTATGTGCATCGCCCTGGCGGCGCCTTATTATCGATCCGCCAGCCAACGGTTAATGGCAGATTATGGCAAGCAAGTACAGTGGTTTGCGCTGCTGTTATTTATCACCGTGAGCGCGGTCAATGTGCAACGATCCGGATTTTTATCGAGTCCATGGGAACGACAGTACTTTCCGTCAGCGGCGACACAATATATTTCGCAAAACCGCCCGCCAGCCAGGCTGTTTAACGCCTTTGAGTATGGCGGATATCTGGGCTGGAAGCTCTATCCAGATTATAAAATATTTATTGACCAAAGAAATTTAGATTATGCGGTGTACCA
>JBGMRO010000296.1:0-5526 GCA_048061555.1 Thiohalomonadales bacterium
TAGTTTTATGCCCGTGCCCGTGGCGGTATCCTCGTTGGTAGCGAACGGAGCTCCCTGAGCAGGGTTATCAGTGGGGGGCAAGGTGGAGTTTAAGGCCTCATACCCTAATAATATAGACAGCCCGACATAGGTGTCCTCACCCGACTTAAAGCTAAACGTCGGCGCAACAATCACACCGGACAGATCCATTTCCGCGGGCTGTCCAAAAAGTTCTTTTGGGTAGTCCGTATTCATGCCACCCAAGGCGGTCACCATGACACCCCAATTGAATTTATCATTGATGATACCCGTCCAGCCAAATTGCGGAATGACAAAATATTTACTATCACTCTCAATATAGCCTGCGCCTCCACCAATATCTGCTGACCGATTCGGATTGAACAGACTCGCACCTAGCGAGATCTGGCCACCCGTTTGACCCAATAGTGCTGGGTTATCGACGGCGGACATGGCATCAGCGGGGTTGGCAATGCCAGCGCCGCCCAGACCATGAGCGGTCATACCATTTCCCAAGGGGAGCAATCCATTAGTCGCCTGCGCCATAGTAAAGGGAAGCATCATCCCTGCTGCGAGTGTCGCGGCTGCAACCGTATGATTTAACCTATTTTTCATTACAAATCTCCTCACCTGATGTTCTGCACTAAGTATTTTTATATTCTGTGATGCATTTTTTGCCAAACTACTCGGGTAGTCGGACAAATCGATCCCTGCTATATTATTATAGCCACAACTCTTTTAGAATCAATGCAGTATCTTGTAGGTTCAAGCGAAAGGGAAAAGAACGTATCTTGGAAGGGGCCGAATCACCATAGGGCCGATTGCAGGCCGACAGCTTGACGTCCTCGGAACCTGGACAGCCTGAGGTCTGAAAGGGCAGCCCGGTATGTATATGTCTCTGCAATTCAGACTCCGATACGGCAAAGTGGATCAAGCGACCTTGACCATCAAATTGCATCTGTTCGACGCGTACGCCGATAAAATCGATCAAATAGCGCGCCAACTGAACTCGTCGCCACTGCCCCATGGGCACCGCTGGCCAATCTTCCATCATGGAACCTTGCTCAGGAAAAAAAGCAAACATATGATTGTGTCCACCCATGTCCTTGATTTTCTGCGCCACGGTGAGTATCTCGAATTCTGTTTCCCCCAAGCCACAAATTAAATGGGCGCCAAATCTTTCCGGCCCAAAAATTTCTGCGGCCCAGCACAATACCTGCCAGTATTTTTCCCAACGATGGGGACTCGCCATCGCCCTGCCCCGGGTCTGGTCGAATATCGCGGGTGTGACGGCGTCTAAGGCGACCGTGAATATGTCCGCACCTAAAGCATTCATGCGCTGCAGGTCTGCATAAGACAGGCTAGTCGGATTGGATAGTATCGAGACCGGTATATGGGGAATACGTCTTTGCCATTGCTCAAGCAATTCGAAGGTATCACGATCCGATTCTGGGTGGGTAATCATGGAAATACACATGCGCTGAAATTGTCCTTGATCGTCACCGTTTTCGAGTCGATCCATTAATTCAGCGTATTTCACCGTCGGCCAATCCACGCGAATAAAATTTCGGTCGGCATAATCACGCGCCTCCTCACGGTGTCTTGCCAAGCCACAATAACTGCAATTGGCACGACAACCTTCTGGATAGGTCACCAAAATATTCAAACAATGCGTACAGGCCGTGCGATACATTTTTCCTGGTGTAAGACCGATGGTAATGGCCGCGGCCGTGGATATTTGTACAAATTCTGGTGAACGCATTTCAGGGGTAACGGTATGCGTCACCGGTTGATAGAAAAAAGGTGTGGTGGTTGGCATATTATTTAGCTTAGACGATAGGAGGGATCAGTAATCCAAAATCTTTTTAACAATTCACTTGGCATTGGGTGGTTCAATCGCCAATATTGCTCGAGTTCCCTACGTTTCTGCAGCGCGTGCTGCAGACTTGCCGCGTAGAGATCGTGGATATCTTGCGAGTAATCTAACAACGCCGATGAATTGCCAGAAAGAAGGAACTCCACTGCGGCCTGGCCAGCTAATTCTCCCGAGCTCACCGCTGCGGCAATCCCCGCGCCACTAATCGGGTGTGTTAAGCCAGCCGCATCGCCGACAAATAGTGTATTCGATGTGTATAAGGGTTTACGTAAGCCGGCCACCGGGATCGGTCCACCGGTCCGTGAATACACTTTTTGACTGACTATACCCTCAATCTGTAAGCCCTGGTGAAAGATATCCAGTTGTTTTTTTAAATGTGCGCTGGAAGTAGATTCGAAACCTACACCGAGATTGGCAAACCGCCCAATAGGAAATAACCATGCGTATCCACCCGGATATCGAGACGACAACCAGACCTTGCTTGCATGCAAACGAGTCTGCAAGGCTACACGATATTGCCGGGTATTAATTGTCGCCAAGGCCTGCATGCCGAGCAGGCCTGCAATGCGCGACCGTGGGCCGTCGGCAGCGATAAGAAGCTTGTAGTGGATGGTATGTGCCCCCTTTTTGCCCGTAACCCTGGCCTGTCTAACTTGATTATCGAGCGCCTGTAAATAACAATGCCGCCACAATACCGCTCCGGCCGATTGTGCCCTCACTGCCAGTGCTTGATCAAATCGGCTACGATTGATCATAATGCCCCGGCAAGAATAGGATGCAGACTCCGAGGAATTATAGGTACTCAACATTTCATCGATGGATTGAACCTTCACGCCCGGACTAAGCGCATGGCCCCCCAACGGGGCAGGGATATATTCCGCACATTGAATCGGCACACCAATAACACGTCGCTTGTCTATTGCGATAACAGAAAGACCTGCATCGGCCGCGACCTGCGCCGCGCAACACCCTGCAGGTCCGGCACCAACGACCAATATATCCGTGTTATGTATACCCATTACGAATAGGCACCGTTTGTTTGCAGGCTCATCTTCTAGAATTAAAAAACTATTGGATTGTCACTGATGACGACGATTCATTATGTTCGAGCTTAGTTTTCAAGGCCTCGTTTTTCGAAACATTATTATGCGAAAACTTACCTTGTGCAGCATCAATCGCCAACTGTATGGCATCGTAGACATCCAGCGCAGACATCTGTAGAAATTGAACGTCTTGCTTTGCACAAAAGTCCAGAACAATAAGTTTAACTTTATCGATAGACACATTTTTTAGTTGAGCCTCTAGATCCATCACGGCTCGCTTAGGTGTCACAAAAAAATCTCCGCTGATCCATGTCTGTTTCAATCGTAGTGATGCTGTATCCAGCATAATAGATACCCGAATCGTACCCCCGCGACACCGATGGATAATGTTTTCAATCGGCATCGTTTGCTGGGGCGACTCAATCAGATTTATCCACTCAGGGTTATCGATCTCGGTTAATGCTTGTTCATAGAGACTCTGTTCAGGCCCCGCAAACGCTGTCGCCGATTCAAAATGTATATTCAACTCACGACTAAATGCCTGCTGCATCTCGGCCTTCACCTCATCCAGTCTGGGCACTTGTGACAATAACTGGCTGAAATCAGTGACCCGATCTCGTGCAGATTGGATGGCCTTGTCGGTCAATTTTTCGATCGGGATACGTAGTATCCGCAACATTCGCTCGACGTCGAAATCAATGAGCAAGGTACCCTGAAACATGACTGAGCTGCCATCAAAACTTCCACCGGTGCCCGATATCTTGCGACCGTCGACCTCGATATCATTTCGCGGTCTGAATTTCGCGTTGACGCCGAGTGCACTGATGCCCTTCGCGGCGGCCTCACAAATGCGCTCAGAAATACTATCCATCGAGGTCACATTAAAAAAATCCCGATTAAAGTACAGCTCCCAACCCAGCTGACTCGGTTCAAAATAGATCGCACCACCACCCGTAATTCTACGTTGAATGTCGATACCATGAGATACACAGTAGTCTACATGCAATTCCTGCTCGGCACTTTGATGATAGCCTAGCAGTGCCGTAGGGTGGAAGCGTAAAAACCGCAAGGTATTGGTTACATAACCCTGTTGATGCGCGGCCAATATAGCCTGGTTCATGGCAATGTTTTCAGCGGCACGACGCAAACCGGTATCTAATAAGCGCCAGCTTGATTGTTTATTTTGTGTTGTTTTATTCATAGGTGCGTGTATTCGGTCAGGGTTGTGGGTATATACCCATCATGGATAGGTTTCCCTAGTAAAGGGTGCGTCATATTTTCTCCGTGGCAAGGCGCGATGACGAGTAATAGTCGACCTATTGCGAGGAATTGCAACGCGGCCACGGAGGAAATAGGACGTGCAATTTGCAGGGAAACCTATTCGTGATGGGTATCTTGTCATTGTTGTCGTGCCCGTGTCTTCGCTATCATCTCTGGGATAACCGAACAACAAGAATAGTGCAGCTCACTGGCTTTACCAATCGATTTCGCCATCGCCACGATACCTTCTGCCGGATAGGCGATCCCGTCCAAACCCACGCATAGCGCGTAAGTATCTATTTCTAATTTCGCAGTGCCCGCAGGTCTAGCACAACCCAATAACAAAGGGAGGTCGGCTAATACTTGACGTGCATGATAAAAGAACTGACCGATGATGTTGCTCGACAGAGTACTATACGGTCTTTTTTGCGTGGCGAAGTGAGGCATCGCTACCACCAAGACCACAGCGTCTGGTCCCTGTCGTCGTATCATTTCTATGGCCTGCCACTCGCCCAATAATTTTCCATAGTGTAAACCGAGAACAATATGCGGGATAACAAACATTGTGGTCTGTGTTAACGCCTGTAGGGCAGTTTCAAAGTCTTCCACAGCACGACGCAAGTGATAGACTTGCGTAATCGTATCTTGTGAGCCAATGACATCTATCATCGCACAATCAATACCCGCCTGCTCAAGACTCTTTGCCTGTCCTGCATCAACCAGCCCGGTATGGCAGCTAAGAATAAGTTGCGGAAATCTTTTTTTGAGTTTTTGGATAGTCTCTAAGTAGGGAGAAAAATCTACCTCATTTTGTAGATTAGACCCGCCCGATAATAATAAACCTCTAGCCCCACTCATTACGGCCTTAACACTAACCTGCCACAGTTCTTGAGCGGTCTTGGCGGGTATCATGCCTTTTAATACATTCGCCTGGCAATGGTCGCACATGAGGCTACATTTATCACCGGTAATCGATATCGCAGGCCACAAGTTTACGCCACAACTGGGTATTTCTTCCGAACTATAGGCTTTAATAGAGGGTATATGTAAATTCAGGATATCCGCTAATTTATTTTTGCTATGCCAGGATTGTGCCCGGCGCAATAAATCGCGATCGATATGAATATCACTAAAGGATTGGATTTTCGCCAGTCGTTTGAACCAATCGAACTCGAGATTATTTGCAATAGTAATCGGCTGAGGGACTGCGTTTTGAATCATGGTTAATCAACTTTTGTTATCATCATCACAGCTAATTAGTGTCCGTCCACAAACGAGGATATTTCTCCAAGATCAACTGCTCTAATGCATCCATGCATTCGCAGCATAAGGCCATCCATGGCCAAAAGG
>JBGMRO010000297.1:0-5525 GCA_048061555.1 Thiohalomonadales bacterium
TCTTTTTATTCTTTATTCGCCAGAATGCAATGTTCGCTATATAGCATAGTACCCCAAGCAATTGAAAATTTCCGTCAAAAAAAATATACAAAAATGTTGACAGTGTTGGTTGCTGTGTTAGTATCATGTTGTTGGCGCGGAAGAGCGCAATTGAGTCGGTGAAAACAAGCCTTTAAGTAGTTGTGGGAATTGTTGTCACTATTATTTTGGTTAAAAATATGGGGGAGTAAAAACACATGTTGGCCGAAAAAAATGAATTAAGGGATTCCATTGAAGCATTTTATAAAATTGGTGGGATTCCCATGCCCACTATGGTGATGTCTGATCGAGTGGCTTCAATATTTTTTGAAATGCTTGAAGCGGCGGGCCAATGTTCGGTAGCATTTGGTTATGTCCCGCGTCCGCCAGGGGGTAGAGTGACTGTCTAGTGCCCATCCACAAACGAGGATATTTCCCCAAGATCGACTGCTCTAATGCATCCATGCATTCGCAGCATAAGGCCATCCATGGCCAAAAGGCGTACCGATTTTTTAAAGCGCAGCATATACTAATATGTGAGCATTTAAAAAATCGGCACAACGATGAGGTTGGAGAAATAGACCGTTTGTGGATGGGTACTATCAAGTGGGCGTTTGATCAACTCAAACACGGCCTGGTGAGACATGCTCAAGGGAAACTGGCGATGGTTTGTGTGCGTACCGTCATTATTCGATATCGATCAGTATTCTACTAGCGCCATGAAAATTATATTAGTTACCATTCTATTTGTCATCAGCACTACGCAGGTTTTTGCCCTTGATATTATATATCGATATTTGACCTTTAGCATGCCAGACGATCAAGTTGAAACAGTGGGTGAGTTGGCGCAAGGTTCCTTTATCATCAATGGTAAAAAAGATAAGCTCGGGAAAAATAAATTTGAAATGGTCTTAGCCGCTGATTTTGAGCGATTTTGCCCCTCATTAGCAGACAGAAACCCTGGTTTTAAACTCGATTGTTTACAAAAAGATCGTATCGCATTGCTTGATCAGATTAGTGTTACGCCCACATTGCAACGGTTTTTTGGGGTCGTCAATGACTTGCCCAAAATAACCCGTCAGGAAACCGAGCACTACGTTTTATATAGCGCGTTTAGTGCCAGCCCTATGATTGACGGTGTCACGTCAGTCATCGTTGTTAAAAGTAACCACGATACCGTCATCATTAACGGGTATTACACCCTGCAGCAATTAAAAATGCTTGACGTTGGTGATTGGGTACGTAGGCAGTAGGTCTATGAGCGTGTTGGTGTTATCCGCATAAACGGAAATTAATTTGCGGCTCGGAGGACCATTTGGAGTTCTGTCAAGAAGTCGCTGTAATGCAAAATTGGGTAAGCAGTTCAAAAGGTTGTAAATCGTACCAAATATGGTACACTTTTATGCGTGAATGCCGATATGTCTCTTGAAGTGGTTTTCTACCGAACGGAGTCGGGGAATGAACCGGTCCGTGAGTGGTTGAAGGATTTAGGCAAACAGGACAAGAAGGCGATCGGCGGCGATATCAAGACGGTTCAATACGGCTGGCCTTTGGGGATGCCTGTAGTGCGGAAAATGGAGCGCGGGCTTTGGGAAATCCGATGTCGGCTCGACAAGCGCATCGCCCGAGTCCTGTTTACGGTGAAGGGTGAGCAGATGATCCTGCTGCATGGCTTCATAAAGAAGTCACAGAAGACGCCACTGGCAGACCTGCAACTGGCCAAAGATCGTAAGGCCAACCTGGAGAAATGAGATGAGCAAACACATCGGTAGCAGTTTCGACGATTTCCTCGACGAGGAAGGCGTACTTGCGGAAGCGGAGGCCATTGCCGTCAAGCGCGTGATCGCTTTCCAACTCGAGGGGCTCATGAAGGAACAAAAGCTGAGTAAGACCCAACTGGCGAAGCGGATGAAGACTAGCCGCTCCGCGTTGGAGCGGCTGCTCGATCCCGATAATCCTTCTGTTACGCTGCTGACCCTTGAGCGTGCCGCCAAGGCGTTGGGCAAGAGTATCCGGATTGAACTTGCGGCTTAGGTCGTCCGTTTATCGTGGAAGAACGAGAGCAAATTGTATAGTCAATACATGATATTCTTGGAAATCTAAGGCTTGAACGCATTGATACACCGGTATCTTAAGTTTCTTCTACTCCTCCTTTAAGGCGACAATCTCGTTTATTTTATCAAATGGAACTGCATAGCGATTATTGCTCAGCGTTTTTGCTTGCCCCGAATAGACCAAGTAGCCTTTGCTAATCTTGCTTATCATCGTGGCAATTTTATTAATATTTTTAAACAGTGAATGACGGTAAGTTGAGCTAGATTTGATTTCGATAGCAATTAATTCGGTGCCATTATCAATCAGCAGATCGATTTCATTTTGAGTGCTGTCTCTATAAAAATAGAGATTTGCCATTTTTCCTTGATTAAAACGCATTTTTAGAAATTCAATGACTACCAGATTTTCGAAAATAGAACCCACTAAGGGGTCCCGCGATATTTGAGCCGGCTTTTCGATTCCCAATAAATAGGAAAGTAAACCGACCTCAATAAAATAGTACTTAGGTGACTTTATTACTCGCTTACCGAAATTTTCATAGTATGGTGGAAGTTTATAAATTATATAGGATGCCTCTAATATGGATAACCAGTTTTTGATGGTTTTTGCATCGACGCCCACGTCATTAGCCAAAGAATTGAAATTAATCAACTGGCCCACACGTCCGGCTAAAAGTTTCATAAATTTTTCAAAAAGGCTTGCGTCTTTCACATTAATCAGTTGCCGTACGTCACGTTCAACATACGTTTGGTAATAATTGGAATAGGCTTGTATAGGCCTTTGCTTTTGATCATAAATTCGCGGTAGGAAGCCAGAAAAAATATATTCCTCAAAACTACGAAATAAAATATTAGCGGAATGTAATTCTGAAATTGAAAAAGGCAAGAGATGTAGCAAGGCTGTACGCCCGGACAAGGACTGTGTAATGGTGTTCTTTAAGGCAAGCTGATGAGAACCCGTCAATATAAATTGTCCGTTTTGCTTGATTTCATCCACCATGACTTGGATATAGCTTAACAATTCCGGTACCCTTTGGATCTCGTCTAAAATAACCGGCTTGGAAAATTGTTTTAGAAAAGCCTTTGGATCATTAACAGCAAATTCCCTATTTTCCGGTAACTCTAAGTTACAATATTCATATTGAGTATATGATCTGGCGAGCGTTGTTTTACCGGCCTGTCTGGGGCCAATAATAGTAACGACGGGGTACTCCGTAAGGAGCTGGGTACATTCAGCTGAGATTTCTCTGGCGATCATGCAATCAGTAAAATATATGTAATAACGGAGTTCAAGTCCTGAATTACACAAAAATAGGTTGCGCTGACCAGTATTTCTGACGTAATTAAATTGTATTGAACGATCGTTTAGCGCTGACATATAATACAACCATAGGATAAATTATGACCGCGCTACAAAGGTCTACTTTTTAAGCTTTTCCAGCCCCAGCACAAACTTCCACTGATGGGCCTCGACCGACATGACGGACAGGCGATTACCCTTTCTCACCAGTGGCATGTCATCGATTTCCGCATAGGTCTTTAATTCTTGCAGTGAAATGATCCGTTTGAGTTTACGCACCAGTTGGATGTCGACCATATACCAGCGGGGGTTCTCGGGATCGCTCTTGGCGTCATAGTATTTTTGTTTCGGGTCGAAGGCGGTGTGGTCTACGTAACCCTCAGTCACTACCTTGGCGATACCGACAATACCCGGTACGTCACAGTTTGAGTGGTAGAAAAAGACTTTATCGCCTTTTTTCATTTCGTCACGCATCATATTGCGTGCCTGGTAATTTCGTACGCCGTCCCAGTGCTCTGTTTGTTCTTTTTCATTTTCGAGGTGGTCGATGCCGTAGACATCGGGCTCCGATTTCATTAACCAATACTTCATATGTTGTTTATTTCCTTCATGTTTATATCGATGATTAATTTAGGATTATTAATCAATCATAATTTCGTATATAACCGTCATAAAAATTTATAACCCATATTAGTACTACCTATTAGCATTCCTGATTATTTTTGTGTACGATACGGAGCAGACGTTAACTTACGCAGTCGGACCCAATAAAAATATAGCCCTGCGTAAGTACCTCGAAATACCAAAAAAATACTGATGCTGCCTGGCGTTAGTCTCTTTCGTTAAAAATATAGTACCTTGTGTACGAAGTAATAAGTAAATGAAAATCAAAAGAAAACCCGATTTATTGTTAATATTGGCACTATTTGTCTTTATTGGCGTGGTAGTCAGTACGCAGACACCAACCGAAACCCATCCAAGGAATATCGAAGAGCAGGATGCCACAGTGCCAATACGAACACAAAATAATGATGGTCGGCAAATGTATCGAAGTCATTTTTTGCATGTCTCTGCCCAAGTAGACCGCCAAGCCATCCTGTAATGGCCCTGTCGGACTAAACGATTAACGCTTCGATCTAGTCCTCACCATTCTATCGCTCGCCCTGGTTTTAGGGCTTCGACTTTTTATTGTGTAAACCCTTCTAAAACTACATTTTTTGTCTTCTTACTTGATCGAATTATTCAAGATTAAAGAACTGCAATGGTCGGACGATAACCTCAAAGTATGCATTGTGTGTATGGCCCCTAGTCGCGATTGTGTTGCGCGGACGCCTTCAACAATCACAGCTATCGATATTTAATTGTAAAAATATTGATCAATTTGGCTGATATAGGGTGACACCTACGTATGATTAATGTATAAATACAGTACACGTACGTAGTTTGGTGGGTGGTAGGACAAGGTGGCTTGCTTGTGTATTCTGAATGATGCGTATCAAGTTAGTAGGTAGTGCGTACTGTCGGAATATTGACATTTTTGGCCATTAAATTGTGTTAGGGTGACATGGTGTGTTTTAATGCACACTAGTAGTAACCGCTAGGCGAATCGGATTACCTAATTTATCTAGCGGTAGATTTGGCATTACGGAAAGTAGATCTGTTTTATTGGAACTCTTTATTTTAGTAACTCTTGTTCGAGAGTAGTGGCAATAAAGTATGTTAGTCGTAAGCAGTAAACATAAGAGTTCCATTGGGTACTCGCCGCGGGATATCAAACTGATGGCCTGCAACACATCTAACCTAAATCAACCTTAGGCTATAGCAAAGGAAAATAACCCCTATTTACCCTTTAAGAAATCAAAAAATAGTGATAGAGAAATATTGATAAATAAGTCTTTGAAGAAAACATAAAGACAAAAGAATTTGGAAAAAACAAGACAAAAGAGTAGGAGCTATTTAGCAAAATATAGAAAAAAGAACACACAAGGGAAATCCACAACATTATTACGCCTGTTGTGACTTAAGGGATACAAAATACTTCCATGCATCGCCAATGGTGCGTTGCTATGGCCTATACGCGATCGAATTATTTGATTCGGCTAGATAATACAGACGAGCACAGGATCGACTTATGAAAAAGAAAAGCCTTTTGA
>JBGMRO010000298.1:0-5523 GCA_048061555.1 Thiohalomonadales bacterium
GGTTCCGTGATATCAATAAATCGAATTATGGTGCTAGGATTTTTAATAAATCCTAATGAATCCTTTATTAACTCCGAGATACTAAAGGCACCGGCAATAAAGCCCCTTAGTTCCCGTGCCCTTAATTCGGTGCTGTCTGTAGATAGATTGGCTTTGTATACCGGCATTAGTATAATAAATCCATCTTGCGTAACGTTATTTTGCACCAGAGTCAATGTGGCCGTCGAAGTACCTGTAGTCGTAGTTACGGCTCGTTTCAGAGTGGAGAGTTGTTCAGGGTCGGAGCCTATGTCATATCCCAGTATATTTTTATTAAAAGCATTAGGCTCCGCATAGAGAATAGGGTAATAGTGTGTTCGTTTGCGAACGGGGGTAAATTTACCGCGCAGCGTTAGTTCTTTAACCAAATAGTCGCTGTTACCGTGTAAACGAGTATTGCTCTGATGCTGTTCTAAGTTTTCTTCTGAAATTCGAGGTATCCATTCCAGGGCGATTAAGGCGCTTGCTGCTTGTTTTTTAGGTCGGGATAATTGTTGAAAGCTTATCAAATCAATATCCTTCGAGCTTTGTAAAAAATTTTGTGCGAATTTTAGCTCATTAAGTAATGTTGAGATTTTAGCCGAGAATAACTTTTGATAATGCGCAGTTGTCTGGGAAATAATAGCATTAACATGTTGGGTCCTGACATGTTGTAGATATTTGAAAAATACAAGGCTTAGTGAGCTACCAGAAATTGCTACGATGATGATCCAGGTTTTTAATGCCGTTTTATCCATTAGATCTTACTACTTGCATACGAATATAATTGTTCCATGATGGGCTAGTCATCAATGAAATACCGAAATTATTGGTTGCAGATATAGGTTTGTATCGGCGTCTTGAAAAAAATCTGAAGAGAGTGAGGGGTGAGGAAATAATCCTTCTTTAACTTAAAAATTGATTACAAAAGAGAATTATGGGTCGCAGTATTGTAAGGCAACGGCCTCGTCAGGGTGATGATGTGCTGAATGCGCCGAAGATCTATAGGTCTGTTTCAGCTTTTCCCGGTTGTGCGATATATCCATGATTAATGCAAAAATCTAACCAGTCTCTGAGGAAAAAGTTTATTTGTTGTTTTTCATTTTTTTGGTGCATTTTATCGTTAGGGTAGTCATAACGAGAATCAAAATTTCTATTTTGTTGATATTCAATGACTTCCGCGACACAGGCGTCGTGATACATTCGTACTTGTAGATTCAAATTTGGCACGCAAGCTAAGGATGTCGAAAAATACGATATAAACGAAACCCGACTTGTATATTTTGTGTTTTCGTCAACACCGATGGTCATTTTGTATTGATTTGCAGGTAATGTTATTAACCTACGGCTGGGAATTTGTTTTACATGCGGCACGATACGGAATAGTTTCCAGTAATTCGATTCGTGAATCGAGGTCATATTATGCTGGGTTTTTTTCCTTAAGCGGTTCATGTCGCGTATATAATTTTATTGGCATTACTAATTTTTCTTGGTTTAATTTATAAGTCTATTTATAGACTCTCGTTTTTAATTATTTGCTGAACGGGCACTAATTATTCCTTATTACCCATTCCTGCATTCTAGCACGAAGGCGAATGTGAGCTTGACTCAATAGCTGACTAACTCTAGATTCGCTGACATTGAGAACTTTTCCTATTTCTCGAAGATTGAGTTCAGAATCATAGTATAAAGCGATTATCATTTTTTCGCGATCGGGTAAGGATGCAATGGCTTCTGCGAGCTTTTCATTAAAATTTTGTTTTTCGAGTTCCTCTTGTAAACCCGCCTGTTTAACCGTTAAGCTATGTCTGATTGCGTCTTCATCGACGCCCAAGTCTTCCCAGCTTATCACTTTATGAGATGAAATGGTTTGTAAAGTTTTATAATATTCGTTTTTAGAAATTTGTAGGCGTTCAATCACTTCGTCCGCTCTGGCATCTCTGCCTTCGCTGTGCTCAATTTCCCGGATGGCATCGGTGATGTCTCGCACCTTTCGATGTACTGATTTTGGCGCCCAGTCATTGCGACGTAATTCATCTAGCATCGAACCTCTAATACGTATACCTGCGTAGGTCTCAAAACTGGCACCCTGATTGGGGTCGTATTTTCTCGATGCCTCTAATAACCCGATCATACCGGCTTGCAGTAGATCGTCCACCACGACAGTTGCGGGTAACCTTGCCTTTAGGTGATATGCAATTCGTTTCACCAATGGTGCGTATTGAGTGACAAGCTCATCGTGGTACCCTTGTTGTAGATTATCATACATAGTGTGACTCATTAACGCCGTTGTAAAATTATATTTAGGAGTTGTTGTCTATGAATGATTGACATTCACGGTGAACTGGTAATATACGCAGTTCAGCCTAGACTTGGCTTCGTTGAATGATCTTCGGCAAATACAATAAATTCTTTAGATCTATATCGAAGTCATTGGCAGTGGTATTGGTTTTTGAGACAGGGCTTCGTTAATTAATGGATTGATTTTTCGGAAGATTTTTCGTTAAAGATAAATGCGCGGGACAGAATATTGACGGGGGAAATGAAGTTTAACAAATCAAATTTTTCTGCGCCCGCTAAAAGCGTGTGAAAGGGTACCGCCATCAACATACTCAAGTTCACCACCTAAGGGTACACCGTGTGCGATGCGTGTGGTAGAGATAGCAAATTTTTGCACTTTTTCGCTGATATAATGTGCGGTAGCTTCACCTTCTACGGTCGGGTTGGTTGCCAAAATGACTTCTTTTATTATTCCTGAAGCGAGTTTTTGATCTAATAGATGTAGTCCCAACTGCTCTGGACCTATACCGTCTATAGGCGAAAGTCTGCCCATTAATACAAAATAGAGCCCATTATAAGTGGTCGCTAGCTCTACCGCACGTACATCCACTGGATTTTCAACTATGCATAATAAGCTCGGGTCTCGTTTTGGGCTTTTACAAATTAGGCATAAATCAGATTCAGTTAAGGTACGGCACTTTTCACAGTGACCAATCTTATCCATAGATTCGACTAAGGTCTGTGCGAGTCGCCGAGCACCACTGCGATCCTTTTCTAATAAAAATAAGGCCATGCGTTGAGCAGATTTTGGCCCGACGCCCGGAAGGCAACGTAAGTCTTCGATTAATCGATTTATTAACGGGCTGGAATCCATTTATTTAGTTATACAGCATGTTTGTGATATCGATTGTTGGCGGTTAGTCGTGTGATCGTCGTTAGAAAGGAAGTTTGAAACCTGCGGGTAGGTTTAGCCCTCCGGTGACTGAAGACATGGTATCTTTGGTTTTTTTCTCAATAGCGCGAACTGCATCGTTGATCGCTGCTGCGACTAAATCTTCTAACATATCTTTGTCGTCATTAAACAGACTCTCATCTATTTCAACGCGTTTAACATCGTGGCTACCGGCCATGGTGATTTTCACAAGTCCACCACCGGCGTTGCCAATAACCTCCATGTTTGCTATTTCTTCTTGTGCTTTCGCCATGTTTTCCTGCACGGCTTGCGCCTGTTTCATAATATTCCCTATTCCGCCTTTCATAGACTACCTCTCTTTATTTTTTATATATAATTTAATATTATCGTTCTATGGGTTCGATCGATCCCGTTGAGATCGTAGCATCAAACAGTTCCTTAAATTGTTGTACGGCCTGGTCACCACTAATATCTTCAACAGCGGATTTTATACGATGTTGTTGTCGTTGGTCGTTTAACTCTGCGGGTGTATCGATTAGTTTTTCTTTTGCGAGCTGAATTCGTAGTATCGTATTCGGTAATATTGATCGTAAAGCATCTGCCACGCTATCGGCCCGGCTATCACTCAATAAATGTGATTGATTTTTATTTAATTGTAAAGTTAGTTTATCCTTATCATATTCTAACAGCGAACAATTTAGCGCGAGCTGTTTTGCCATACCGGTAAGGGCAAGTCTGTTGGCGATATTTTCCCAATTGATGTCACTCTCTGAGTCTAAGTGGGTGACGGGTGGGGGAGTTTTCAATGTGTCTGTATCTACATCAGCGCTACGTTCAGATGATTGATTAGACAGTGATTTAGGTGCGGGTTTCGGCGTTAGGGTTGATCCCTGTTCCTGTTGTGCCGAGGCAGGCCGTGGTTCCTGTATGCTAGGTTTCGGCTGTGATTTCGACTGTGGTTTCGGCAAGGGTGAGGAGAAATTTTGATCTGCCGGTTTAAATGCCAACATACGCAACAAGGTCATTTCGATGCCCATTTTGCTATCGGGTGTGAGCGCTAAATCACGTCGGCCTATTAATGCGATTTGGTAATAGAGTTGGATGTCCTCTTGACTAATTTGCTGTGCTAATTTTTCTAGTTGTTCAAAATTATCCTTTGACGTATCGACGCTCTGTGGACTCAGTTGTAACAGTGCTATTTGGTGAAATGCACTAATGAGATCGCTGAGTACTTGATCGAATTCCATTGAGTACTCGGCGATGTGATTGATGGCCGTGAGTATCGCCTCCGGGATAGATAAGGTGATTGCCTCAAGCAGGTCAGAAATATCACGATGGTCAATCGCGCCTAGCATGTTTAATACGTCGCTTTCTTGAAGTGAACCCGCGCCGTAGGAGATTGCCTGGTCTAATAAACTCAATGCGTCTCTAATACTACCGTCGGCGGATCGGGCGATGGGCGTTATCGCCTGGGTTTCATAGGGCACAGATTCCGTATCCAATATATGGCACAAGTGCTTGTAAATTTCTGGGACGGTTAAACGTTTTAGATGAAACTGTAGACAGCGCGACAAAACAGTGACGGGGAGACGTTGAGGGTCAGTGGTGGCCAGTAGGAATTTTACGTGCGGCGGTGGTTCTTCCAGGGTCTTCAGCAAAGCATTAAAACTGTGATTAGACAGCATATGTACTTCATCGATCAGGTAGACCTTGTAACGACCTTTGGTAGGTGCGTATTGTACGTTGTCGAGTAGTTCGCGTGTATCCTCTACTTTGGTGCGAGAGGCTGCGTCGACTTCGATCAAGTCGACAAAACGACCTTCGCTTATCTCTCGGCATGCACCGCACTGACCACAGGGTGTCGCGGTCACGGCTGTTTCGCAATTCAGTGATTTTGCCAATATGCGCGCAATAGTCGTTTTTCCTACGCCACGGGTGCCGGTAAATAAATAGGCGTGATGTAGACGGTCATTCTCGAGTGCATTGGTTAAAGCGCGTTGCACATGTTGCTGACCGACGAGTTCGGCGAAATTCTGAGGGCGCCATTTCCGCGCCAGGACTTGGTAGGTCATAGAAGTTTGATCACGGTTAATTAGCGCATATTATACCCTAGTGTGATCGATCGACCAATGCCAAACACTCCAATAGAACCCTCGGCATAACCAGAGCCCGTCCACAAACGTGGATATATCTTCGAGATTGGCACAATAATGAGATTGGAGAAGTAGACCGTTTGTCGATAAACCATGATAAGCAGTACTATACCCAAAGCGTTTGAGATTTAGGTGTTTAGTGCCTGTCATATTTTATCC
>JBGMRO010000299.1:0-5522 GCA_048061555.1 Thiohalomonadales bacterium
GTCAAAAAATCTCGAACCTTGAACTTACCTTTTAAAAGTAACACATACTATAAATATGGTTAATAGCTATCGACGCCATTAATACACCTTATATTTATACGTGTTTTATTTTGCTAAATAATCGCCAAGCGGCCATACCCCATTGTCATTACTAATTTTATTCAACCGCGTTAATATTTCGACTAAATGTTTAGCTACACCAATATCCTTGTTTTCTGTAATGATTAATTAATTTTATCATCCCTATTGATTAATCATTTCTATAACCCTACAATTAGTTGAGAAAACTAGTAAAGTATTATTAAAAGTAGGGTTATTGCAACCCTCCATTAAACTATACGGGGAGAATACTTATGGACGCATTTACCGGATTTTTAACCTTGATGTTAGTGGCAGCGGCAATCAATATCAGTGTTATGGTTGCTAATAAGAGCAAGTAATTCTGAGACTCAAGTTTTTATAGGCATCAGAGATGGTCGGTTTATGTTTTCCTTACCTACGACTTGGTTAAATCGATTATCTCTGTAACGCTATTTCGCTAGTGTTATGCTATGTAGCGTATCTTTCTCAATCAGAAGCCCCTTCCGTAATTTTCTTGCATAAATAATCTCTTCATAGTGTTAGGCACAAAATTCCCGACAACTATAAACGTAAATTAATGCTTAATAAAAAGTAGTTTGCCGCTAAACTATAGATTCATAGTTCTATTGCCTTTAGCCACTATTCAGAGCAAATTATGCGTCTCAAAAAATTAGGATGGTTATTATCTATCGCCGTGGTTCTTTTATATGGCGCTTATCTGATAACAATAAATAACAGCTGGAGTAGCTGGGTGCTCGCAACGTTGGCGAGCCTAACGCTGCTACTCGTCATGTGGTTTTACAACAAGACACCCGGCGAACCTGTATTGACATCTTTACCCTTGCGACACGCGCATTTAGCCAATCGATCGGTACTGAGTCTGGAGCGTAAGGCCGATGCCTTGCTCGGTTCCTCGATGAAATTTTGGACCTCCATTTATTTGTCTCTCGCAATCATCCCTACCCTCTCACTGATCATTGCGGTGCTCATGTATCCCAATGCAGCCACATCTAAACTGTCCATCTGGAATTTTATCGACCTGTATGCGGTACATGCGGCCATCATCTTTTGCATTTATTCCATCGCGATTGTTTTTGCGCATGTCTATGAACGCAGTGCCCTCGATCTATATGACTATGTCTTTCGTAATCATGGATAATGACGGCAAGATCATACCGACAAGTGCGCCAGTAAATAATCGACAAAATGTCTAACCTTGGCCGACAAATGACGGTTTGATGGATAAATAGAAGCTTAAAATGTTAGTACGTAGAGATGCAAAGCAACGTGGGCACGCGAATCATGGCTGGTTAGATTCACACCATACTTTTTCATTCGCGCAATATCACGACCCTGAACATGTGCAATTTCGGCAATTACGCGTCATCAACGAAGACAAGGTTACTGCCGCGCAAGGGTTTCCTACTCACTCCCACCGCGATATGGAGATTATCACCTACGTGATAGACGGTGCGATTGAACATAAAGACAGCATGGGAAATAGCTCGGTAATAAAACGTGGGGAGGTGCAACGCATGAGTGCAGGAACCGGCGTTAGTCACAGTGAGTATAATCACCATGCCGATAAACCTCTGCATTTTTTTCAAATCTGGATCATCCCAGAAAAGACCGATTTGCTACCCGGTTATGAGCAAAAAGCGTATGTGGAGGCACTCAAACCCAACAGCTTGTGCCTAATCGGTTCAGCACAAGGTGGGAAACATGCGGTGAAGATCCATCAAGACGTCGAATTGTATACGGCGAGAATGGAACCGGGAAGTCGCATCGATTACGCCATAAAAGAGACTCGTTATGTTTGGATGCAACTGGTCAATGGAGACCTAACCGTGAACGGAAAAGTTTTACACACGGGAGATGGCTTGGCGGTGCAAGACGAGTCAATGCTCAATATCAAAAGTAGCTCAACGAGTGAATTTCTATTGTTCGATCTTGCTTAAATTCACCCCGTGGTGTCGCGCCAGCAATTTGGTGGATGCGCTTCGCTTATCCACCAATGGTCAGCATTGTTAAACTCTTGAACCCCGAAACTACACGACTGTACCTACCCGCGTTGGATATGGTGTAAATGTAGGATATCTATTTTAATATCGTATGGATCGCAGTAATCACTATCATCTTAGATTTTTTGATAGATTAACCAAACACTGGGGGAAAAATGCCATTACCACAATTCAAACTGATCAGTTTTGATTTATGTCCCTACGTACAACGCGCCCGTGTCGTATTGAATGAAAAAAATATACCCTATGAACTCGAGTTTATTGATCTAGATGCGCCACCTGAATGGTTCTACGAGATATCGCCATTGGAAAAAGTACCGGTATTACTTGCCGATGGAAAAGCGGTGTTTGAATCAACCGTGATCTGTGAATATCTGGACGAGGTAACGCCAGAATCTTTACACCCTGCCGACCCATTTAAAAAAGCACAGAACCGGGCCTGGATGGAATTTGGTAACGAGATGCTTGCCAATACCTACACCTATTTCACCACGGATGATTCACTGCAATTCAAGCAAACCCGAGCGAAACTGTTAGACCGTTTTGACATCCTAGAGGAAGAATTAACCCATACGCCATTTTTCAATGGCGAAAATTTTTCTATTGTCGACGCCGTTTATGGCCCATTATTTCGTGTCTACAATATGTTGACGACATTGAACGATTTTAATTTTTTCGCAGACACAGCAAAAATCTTGAATTGGAAAGCGTCCTTGCTTGCATACCCAGCGGTTATAAATAGTGTGCCCGATAGTTATACCGAGGACATGATAGCCTATCTAAAACGCCAGGACTCGGTACTCAATAATTCAGCAGGACAAACGTAAGGGTGAATTGGTATTTACCACCGTGTCCGGTTCAGACGGCACAAATAAAGACTATTGCCCGACAAACGCACCGCTATGGTCGTGACATGTGGGTGACTTTGAGGGTTGGGGAAAAATCTTCGCAGGACGACCGCAACCACAATCTGCCACGGTGATCGAACTCGAAAAATGGCATTCCCCCACAGAACTCTAGTGCATATGCCGCATCAAGCTTGTGGAAGAATTAAACATTGTCAAATTCAGCCACTGCCAGATAATAGGCGAGTACACCCGTCTTATCGTAACGTCATTTTAGTAATCTAGGAGGTGCTAGCAGGGGTTCATTTTTCCTTTCTATATTAGTTTTCAAAATTTTTGGGTGTCTGAGCACCCCGTTAGTAAATTAGGAGGAGCTAGCTGGGGTCCATTCTTCCCTTCGAAATATTAATTTCTCTGTCACGATTTTCTTGTCGGTTTGCTATATTAACTTCATTTGATTTTTCTATCGATTTTTCTATTGATTTTATCGATATTATGGTTTTACATTTATCCAACTCATCGTTTGTATGTGGTGATAAAACACATTTTGAACTACAGTTTAGATGCACATAAAAAAGCAGGTAATTTTTCTCATCTTGGCGAGTAGACAGCGTCTTGTTTGACAGATGATGTAGTCGGATAATGAACTGGAATGATTAGGCTTCGCCAGAATGGTAATAAAACCCAAACTCGTGCTTGGCTCCCTTTCCTAACGATGTCTACTTTAGTTAGCATTTTTAACGCGCCACAGGTAGAGAGTCAAACCGAACAAATGCAAATGGTCGATGTATTGTTGTCAATGGATTTAGACGCCCTTGCCAATGTTGATGTGATATCCGCAGCGGGTCGACCACAAAAAAAGAGCGAGGCTGCGGCAATAATCTCTGTCATCTCAAAAGAAGACATACAACAATGGCAATACCAATCGGTAGCCGAAGCCTTGCAACAAATCCCTGGAATTCACTGTATTAATAATTTGGTCAGTTACAACTGTGGCATACGGGGCATTAATGGAGGCATGCGAGCCTACAACCGAATCATGAAAGTTATGATTAATGGACAATCGATTGCCTTTCGCTCTAGTGGTGCTAACTTTATCGGCCCAGAACTCATTCCAATGAGTATTATAGAAAAGATTGAAGTGATACGAGGCCCGGTGTCTGCGCTGTATGGTGCAGATGCTTTTCTAGGTGTTATAAATATAATTACGCAACTTCCTTCAGAAGCAAGCCAAAAAACTCAACTCAACATCGTGCAGAGCACCACTAACGATAATTCAGGATACCTTTTTAGTGCGCAGACGCTAGGAAAAAATAACCGCTCTAGTTATAGCCTGGCGGTAAGCAAGGCAAAGTACGACCGTTCTGGCCTCACAGTTCCTGATACCATACCCGCTAATGCCGCGATTAAGAAACCGAATTTAGTGGCAGGAAACCAAAATATAAACGATACCGCAGAGCCCGCTAATATCTTTGGTCAATGGCGATATCAAAATGGGCAACATGACCTCTCTCTAAGCGGACAATTTAGTCGCTTGGATAGTTATGCAGAATTTTTGGATTTTGGTGAACTTAGTCATGCCAATCGAGTATCTATAGAGAGCGGCTTTTTGCGCATTGAGGACTATTGGTCGCTTACTCAATCATTGAGTATAAAAGGTGCATTGGCCTATTCGAAAGGCAAACCGTCCAGTAAAGAAAGTTTGAGTTTTGGTGATGCCAATACACATCCTAGGCGTGATTTTGGTTATAGTGCCACCGATCTATTGTTAGAGCTTCATTATACCGTAAACGAGGCCCACCAACTCACACTAGGTTTGGATACCCGTAACGATAAAGAGACGCTGATTAGTATTTACAATGTCGACAATACCACGGCCGCTGAAACTCTCGTGAGTAACGAAGGTGGTGAAGTCACGTTTAAAGACCAAGGTTATTATTTACAGTACCTCGGGAATATAGCAGAAAAAATTAGCCTCACACTCAATGCACGCCGTGACGACCATAGTATTTACGGCGTACAAGATAGTTACCGCACCGGCCTGATCTACAAAATAAATTCGAAAATTAATTCTAAACTGCTTTATGGTACTGCCTTTAAGGCACCCGCAGCGATGCAGTTGTTCGCCCAACCTTTATTCAGTGGCGAAATCGAAGGTAACCCCAATCTCAAGAGCGAACTGGTAACGACTCTAGAATTTGCAATGGATGGGCGCATAACAAAAACAACCAGCTATGAATTTAATATCTATCAATCAAAGTTGAGCGATAAGGTTGAGTTTGTCGCTGGCACGGCCAAAAATGTAACTACACAAAATCGCGGCGAACAAAACTCACGGGGTATAGAGGGCGAATTTCTCTGGGTGTATTCAAAACACTCAATAATACTCAATGGTGCTTATCAAAAAACTGAAGTCGATACGATAAATATTTTGAGTCAAAACAATCAAAACGATAGTGCGCTCTACCCCGTACTGATGGCCAACCTCTTTTGGAAATACCAGTTTACACATGAAAAACACCTGGGTTTGCAATGGCATTATGTATCCGAACGTAGGGCTAGCGATCAAAATATC
>JBGMRO010000300.1:0-5495 GCA_048061555.1 Thiohalomonadales bacterium
GCAATTGTCCTTTTTCCTTTCAACAAATTAAAAGTAACAAAGTAGAACTAGTGTCCATCCACAAACGGTCTATTTCTCCTTGATCGTAAATGATCTTAATTCGCCAGTCTGACGCGAGCGGAACTTCCTAATATAACCAATATACTGACAGGCCTTTTTATCAGCATCTATCGGCGACGTTATGATTAGTTTGGAAAAGTCGCAATAATGAAGTACTAATGCATTGCTGACTTCGATAATATCGCCTACTTTACATACTTCGTCTATCGCCTTATTCTCTTCAGTGCCAAACTTCGTACAATAGGCCGAATTATTAGCAAAAACTATAGTACTCATCGAGAAAAGCAGTGTTGCCAAAATTAAACGTAATAGCATATTTCCTTCCAATTTTTAAACAATGACTAATCGAGATTGAAGTTACCGCGACACGATCAACTGTGCTCGATCAAAATTACCCAAATCATAGATATCGTGCAATCCTATGGCCTTCAACTTTTCTAAGGCAATCTGACTACGTGTGCCGCTGTTACAGAATAACAAACTTTTACCATCTTTAAATACCGACAAGTGTTGCTCAAGCTCTTCTAGTGGCAGATTTATCGCGCCCTTGATGGACTTGTTCGCAAACTCATTTTGGCTACGGACATCGACTAGCTTCGCACCTTCCTCCAATAAAGATTTCGCTTGCCCTTCTTCCACGGGTACCTGCCACTTTCCTAGCAGACGCATGAGTCCTTCATACATCCATGACAAGGTGCAAAAATGTGTAGTGATAACAACCGCCTGAAGCACCAACAAACTAATTCCCACGACCAAGGCGGCCAGGGGCAATTCAAGCAGAAATAACAGACCCGCAGCGGTATTCATGACCCCCGCCGCTAAACACGCCAGACGCCTTTGAAACGGGTTTGGCGGTAACGCCACCGCCGAGAAGGGGTGTCGAATGATATGATTGTATATCAAGTCCATGGGGTGCGCGGAAGGGAAGAAAAACGCCCACATCCCCAATATGGCAACCACGAAAAGTAAATAAGGTTGTTGTAGGATTAGGGCATAGGCAGTGATGGTCGAACAAGCCAACGGGGTAAATCGCAAACCCCATTCCAATTGCTTTAGCTCTTCAGCCGTAAACCGTTGATACCCCTGCTGAATTAGTCCTTTTTGCTGTAAGGAAAAATCGTTGGCCTGCTTCATGATTCACCTCGAAATTAGATTATACCTGAGAATGCAGCAATATTAGACTATTCTAATATTCTTTTCAACTGTGTAATGACGACAGCCTGTCGATTCTTAGCTAAAAGCAAAAATAACAAATTACCCTGTTAGTCGCGGACAGATTTTCATACAATAGTGGTCTCGGGATGATCAGTCTAGAATGATCAATCTAGGATAATTACCATAGTTACGCGAGGAACACGCTGTGTATTATCATTTGGAACACTGGCATTGGTGGGTACTTACACTCATCTTTCTAGTTACGGCCGCCCTGTGGCGTGGTCCGATACACCTATCACTGACATTTTCGACCATCGTGGTTGGTTTCGTGGTTTGGTCAGACCCTATAATACCCGCTAAGATTCAATTGTTATTATTTACACTAATAACAGGTATTGGCATATTGTTTTCTCAATTTTTTGGAAAAAGTCAGCGAGAAAAAGGCTCCAAAGCCGATTCCGACGAAAATTTCGTTGATCAGCTAAACGCCGATGATGACAACATAGTCGGTAGGACGTTCATACTGGAGACCGCCATCGAAAATGGTGCGGGCTCTATTTCATTTGATAATCAACAATGGAAATTACGTGGTGAAGACGCCGCCGCCGGGACCACTATACGCATCGAGGGTGTTGACGGTATCGACAAGACATTTTTGGAAGTCAGTATCGTCAAGTAGTGCCCGTCCACAATCGAGGATATTTCTTCAAGATCACTGCTCTAATGCATCCATGCATTCGCAGCATAAGGCCATCCATGGCCAAAAAGGCGCACGAATTTTTTAAAGCGCAGCATATTAGTGTTTCTTAATCTGTGCTATTTACAGATTTAGATAGACTTATCTTAAGATGCTAATATGTGAGCATTTAAAAATTCTAAGCAACGCAGAAATTGGAGAAATAGACCGTTTGTGGATGGGCACTAAATAGTTGGCCACAGAGAACGAATAGCTGCGATCCCCTGCCCACCGTGTCTTCTTGCCCGCATTACATCCCGAACCTCCATCCCGCCTAAGGCAAACACAGGAATGCGGATCTTGTTTACCAAGTCTGCAAACACATCCCACCCCATCGGCTTGGCGTTAGGGTGGGATGCCGTTACTTGGACTGGCCCAAGTACGACAAAATCTGCCCCCAAGCGCTGCGCATGATTGAGTTCCAGCAGATTGTGACACGATGCCGACAGCAGCCCCTGCTGACTTAATGCAACCGGTTCAGTACGCATGAGATTGCTGCTGGCAAGATGAATGCCATCCGCATCGATGTCTAGCATCGAGTCTAGGTCGGTATTGATGAGTAGTTTAACTTGGTGATGATGACATAACTGTACTGATTCATACACATACTGTTTGAATTTTATCTGACTAAGTTGCCTACTACGGAACTGGATTAGTTTGGCGTTATTATCAATGACCTGCCTCAATTTCTGCAAATAGATACGTATATCAGCGTCCGGTTCCGGGGTAATGCAGTAGTGCTCTGGTAACATTAAGCTGTGCAATATTGATCGATTTGCAGGCGGAAACTCATACTGATGTAGTTTCGCCATCGATACCCAACGCAACTCTTGGCCTTCTTTACCGAACGCCTGACCACTAAACGCGGTGACCTCCCGCACATGAAGCACCACCTTCTTTTCGCCATAGTCATAGGGAATAGAGATCAGCGGTAATGAATCGACCACGGTAATACCCAATTCTTCCCAAATTTCTCGCTTTAGGGCAAGCTCACTATCTTCACCGGACTCGATCTTGCCACCCGGAAACTCCCAAAGACCACCACAATGTACATCGTCAGCCCGTTTACTAATCAGTATTTCATCCCGCCCGGTCGAAATCACCGCGACCGCAACGTGAACCGTTTGGCTAACACTCATGCAAATGCTACGAGCGGTACTCAGCGTTTATCTTGATATAATCATAAGATAAATCGCAGGTCCAGACATGCGCTTCGCACTCACCCAGCCCTAAATTTACTGCAATGGTATATTCTGATTTGTCCATGACCTTCTGCGCGTCGACCTCACGATACTCGGGGTTACGTCCACCCTGGCAGGCTATTAAAACATCGTCTAAACAGATGGTGATATTATTGGCGTCTAAGCCTTCGACTCCGCTGCGTCCAACCGCGGCAAGTATCCTGCCCCAATTAGGGTCACAAGCGAACATGGCCGTTTTTGTCAATGGCGAATGGGCGATCGTGTAGGCAGTGTCGCGACATTCTTCGACCGTACGTCCACCGCTCACCACAATATTTACCAATTTGGTGGCACCCTCGGCATCACGTATTAGGTCTTTTGCCAGATCTTGACACAATTCTGAGACGGCATTACGAAATAAAATATAGTTTTTATCGTGCACATCGCTAAGCGCGTGCATGTTGCTTTGATTAGTAGCAATTAGGACACAGGAGTCATTCGTCGAGGTATCACCGTCTACGGTGATCTTATTAAATGAAGATTGAACTGCATACTGCAGACATTGGCACAATAATGTCTGTTCTATATTGGCGTCGGTACCAATATATGCCAGCAGGGTTGCCATATTCGGCATTATCATGCCGGCACCCTTCGCCATACCTGTGATGGTAATAGTTTCCGCCTCGATCTGAATTTGCCTGGAACGCAATTTGGGGCGGGTGTCTGTGGTGAGTATCCCTTCGGCGGCAGGTTGCCACGCCTCTTCTTGCAATTTATGCAGCAATGTCGGTATCGCAGACAAAAATTTTTCTAGTGGTAGATTTTCGCCAATGACCCCAGTGGAAAATGGCAATACTTCTTCAGGCCCACAACCCAAATCTTTGGCGACCCACTCGCAACAGGCCCGCGCATCGTCGATCCCTTGTTGACCGGTCCCCGCGTTGGCATTGCCCGAGTTAATCAGCAGGCAGCGGGGTGTCCGTTTTTGCAAATTTTCTCTCGATAGTACTACCGGTGCCGCACAAAAGGCATTTTGGGTAAATACCGCGGCCACAAAAGACCCGGCCGCGATTTCTATCGCAACCAGGTCATCTTTGTTGTTTTTTTTTATGCCCGCCGCAATGGATGCTAAACGGATGCCCGCGATGGGAAAGTTATTCATCTAACTACTTATCGTTGCGATCAATATCGTTGTGATCAAGAATAAATGAATATGCGGAAAAGGAATTTAGAAAAATTCCCCGATGACCAAGCTTGATAGGCTCCAGGCACCGAGCGCATATAAACCAGCCACAGTTATGAAGGCAATTATACCAAGAGACACCTGCTGTGCGAGTAATTTTTTCTCGGTTTCGACGATAACGTCACCGTCTCCCACGATTTTCGCGGCCTTAATTTCAAAACTTTTCATGGTTTTACCCACGATATTGATGAGCAAATAACCCAAGGCTAACACCAATAAAATACCGGCAACGACACCATAACATATCGCCGTTATTTTATTGCCCTCTGCAAGCGCTAGCATGCCCAGTTTTGCACTCACTGCACCAATAGAAAGATTTACGAATATCTTCAAAAAACCATGAAATGACTCATGTAATAATATGTTTTCTTCTGACTTAAAAATTCCAATATTGTCCAACCGAATAACTCCTTGTTTTATATAAAATTTAATAGAATGTTATGTAAATAAAATAAAAGTAATCCATTTTTTTGCAACTAGACTAATTTTTTTACAACTAAACTAATCTTTTTTACAACTAAACTAATCTCTTTTTATAACTAACAGGTACAGACACTCGCAAACCGCATGACTTCGGTCTGCCATGGATAATGGGATACCAGCTTGATACTGAATTAATGAAAATTCACAAGAAAATGCAACGGAGTTAGCCATGATCACCGGTAGACTACATTGATGATCTAGCTACAAAAAGTCTGCGCTAAAAAGTCTTTACTGAAATGTGTGTACTAAGATGTTCCGTATATAGTATTCCGAATTTACTGTCCCTAATAAAACGTCCCTATTTTCTGTAAGTCAACAGACGCGACAAAACAAATCGCGACGAGGAGCCGCTAGCAACGTGTCGAGTAAAGTAATGTTAGCATAGATTTCAGAAATGTAACGAACTTTTTTGTCGCCCGACAGCGACGCATTTCGCTTACATGTACATTGACGAGATGATGAGGCATACCCACTTAGGTAGTGCCCATCCACAAACGGTCTATTTCCCCAATATCTGCGTTGCGCGTATTTTTTAGTAATTCTTGTTCTGCGTTGTTTGCAGGACTAGAAGTACTTATCTTAAGATTAAATGCTCACATAGTAGTCTATGCTGCGCTTTAAAAAATTCGTGCGCCTT
>JBGMRO010000301.1:0-5491 GCA_048061555.1 Thiohalomonadales bacterium
GACCAAGAAACCGCCATCAACATCACTTCAAATAGTCGTTTTGTCTTTGGCACAATACGTAAGAAAGAGTACTTATTATCGAATTCTCGAGATTCATCGACCTTACCCACCTGGAAGGGAGTGCGTTGCAATTGTCGCTTGGGGCTCTTCCATACCGCGTGGCGAGTCTTATTTCGTCGAAAAATTGCCTTAGGAACGGCGACCACAGTTGTCGCAGCACTCAACGCCCAATATAACGCGGGGTACCAAATCGCCCAGAACAGATAAAGAAACAACCCCCGTCGCTCATATAAGCTATCGAGCATTAAGCCGACGGTAAATTGTAGAAGACAAACCAGTGCCAACGCGACACCGGTCCAACCCGGTATCAAGCTGGGTACTCGCAGCGCCTGTGGCCAGACATCTGCGGGTAGCGCGTAGGTACCTGCAAAAGAAAGCAGCACAAATGCAACCGCATAACACCAGGCGACACTCACCCAGTATTCGATGCCAACAATCCACATACGTCTATTTTTCCAGCGGAACATCTCCCGACCAAATTTAACGGCCGCTTCGAAGCCCCCTTGTGCCCAACGCAATCTTTGACGCCATAACGAGGGGATAGTTTCCGGTACGAGTATGCGAGTTAGGGCGCGTGGTTCGTAGCGGATATCCCAATAACGAAACTGTAATTTCCAACTGATATCAATATCTTCAGTCACGGTTTCTGAAGACCAATAACCGACATCATGTAGTGCGGACTTACGAAAACACGCATTCACGCCAGAAATAGTAAATAACCGACCAATATTGCGTTGAGTTCGTTTCACCATACCGACAATCGCAGAGAATTCTCCGATCTGTATGCGTGACAATAAACTCGTTTTATTGATAACTCGTGGATTACCTGTGACCGCCCCCACTCTAGGGCTATTGATAAAATGCTGCAACATCCAAAACAGGGCATCTTTGTCTAAAATAGCATCGGCGTCTATACACATCACGAATTCAGCATCCGTCGCCAATACACCGGCATTTAATGCCATAGCCTTGCCGTAGTTTGAAGTCAGGGTTATAACTTTCAGATTAGCAATTTCTTGGGTCAAATCATGCAATATTTGACTCGTCGCATCGGTGCTTCCATCGTTTATCGCAATAATTTCAAACTCGGGGTAATTATTTTCAGTTAATTGCATTAGCGCATCGTGTATGCATTTTTCTTCATTGTGGCACGGTACCAAGATGGCGACGGGTGGATGCTCTTTCAGTACAGGTGGCTTACTGCCGCGGCGTTCCCGCCTGCGGAAAAATACGAGTGCGCCTGTCATCCAATAGATTGCCATAAACAGCGGATAGAAAAATACAAAAACAAAAAAGATAAAATAACTCGCCGTCATAATACTAAACTCCTAAACCCTATCATCGATCTTTCTATTACTTGTTTATCGCTGGCTCAAATTGCCATTTTGATAACTTAATATTATCAAAATGAGGCTTGGCTATATTTTATAAAAGCCTTAACCCCTGATGAAACACCTAGACGCTTCACGCCCAATTCCCGCATGCGAATCAACATGGCTGCGGTCTCTTTTCCTTTATTTGATTCCAATTTTATAAGCAAATAGGACTCTACGGGCGTATTGTTGATGCGTAGTGCCAGGTCCTGTATTTTTTGTTCACTTTTGCTTAGTCGTTCTGAAAACAGCACAAAATGCATCCCTTTTGCCGGGGATTCTGTATTACGTACACCATATTCTAGACCGGGACGAAATCGGCCTATGTCTCCCATTACCGTCTGAATTTTTCCGAAATTATTGGTGCCTACTAGCACACCCGTAAACCAGATTAGACGAGAAAGATCTTCATAAAGCGCGGGCAGGTCTAGCTTTTTACTCTTTATTTTCGGTACATCGATTATGATTTCATCGACCGACAATCGAAATTTAAGCTGATGGGTGATTCGATTGAGAATATCGGCAGCTACGGTGATTTGTTCGTTGTAAAAAAATGCAGCGTTGCCTTTCGCATAAAAGGGATTAATAAATATGGCATTTATGTTGCTCGCCTGGATGGCATCCAGAAAATCTGATAATAGAGATTGTTGTTCTTCACTATCCAAGCCATTAAAGTCATCCAGCTTCAATCTGAGCGCATTGATTTGGCTTGGCCGCCGAATCTTGTAATTCATTTCCACTTGAAAATCTTCAATAGTGCGGCTATTGACTAACATTATCCGATTTATTTTGGGCAATACCGAGGCTGTCGTCGGACCGGAGTCTAAGTTAAACTGTAAATGTAGCCCCAATAAAGTAGCTTCATTGCTCGTCACTGAATCGTATCGACCATAGGGCCAAACAATAGCAATGGGTTGGTGTTTTAATTCTTTTTTTATGCGCTCAACCGAACGATTAAAGTCTTTATGAATCCGTTGGCGAAAAAACGTCTCCGATTCATAGTCTTTGTTATCTAAAAAATACTTACGTGTAACTGCAGCAGGTGCCTGATTACCTTGCGGGTTAGATAAGACCATGCTATGCAGATTGTTACTATGAGAAACGACGTCGACTAATGTAGATTTTGAGATCTCGCGTAACTGTGTCCACGTCATAATCTTGTGCTGATATTCTGCGGGTATGTTAACGCCATCTACCCAGGCGGTAACAATACTGGCTACTGATGGGAAATTGTAAATTTTTAATACGGGTACAACAAATTTATAATAACTTTTCAGACCATCGTCAAACGTCAGCATGACAGACTTATTAGGAATCGCCTTTTTCTGGTGGTAAATATTTTCTAATTCCTTTAATGACAAAACGCGATAGCCGTGTTCTTGCAAGTAATCCATATGTGCTACAAACATAGATCGACTAACCGCGAATTGATTGCTTCCGGGGTTAGCCGCGATATCATGGTATGTCAATACAGTAAGTTCGGCAGCGACCAAGCGACTCAACAGCAATAACGTAAAAATGATAATTATGCGCTTCATTCTCGTCTATATTCTATAATCGATGGTTGTAGCTAACACTGGCGCGTGTTTGGCGTTCGGCTACACCATCATAGACTGCCGATCCGTAACCCACACTAAAACTTAATGATTGTCGGCGGTTAAGTTCCCAATCTAAGTCATAGGCGACCCCGGCGAATTCTTTGGTGGGATAGCTGAACTCACTCTTGGTATCGAATTTAACCGCACGTTGGCTGTAAAATCCGACATATAAGCTTAAGTGATCAACTATTCTTTCCCAATCCGTATCGTAGACATGATCATTGCGAAAACTAATGGTGATAGAAGAATCTTTAACAGGGGCATAATAAGGGACATCAAGACCTGCAGGGGAATTCTGGGATGAATACCAACCTAAAATGATGCGTTGTTCATTATTATCCTTCATTCTAAATGCATAAGCTAAGTCCGTACCCAAGGCCTTGCGCTTATTAGTGTCGCTAAAATCATGTTGATTATAATTGGCCGACCACTCCCAGACATAATCTTTGCTGTGATACCCCGTACCGATGCTCGCACTTGTCGCCTTGGTACCAACGGCCCTTGCACGCAAGGCTATATCTTCTGCCGCTGAACTGTAGCCGACACCAATTTCCCACAATGAGTTCGGATAATAATTTAGATAGGCTTGCGCACCGTCTCCATCAGAATTAGCCACATCAGTAAATACCGCCGCGTCTAACATATATTTCTCAGCAAACCACGTTGACAAGCCGATACTTGCCCGGGAAACATCGCCTGTTGATAAATTTTTGTCATCCGCTTGCAGTATCAAGTGGCGATAGTAAATACGCACAGTATTAGAAATTTCATGGGAGTATTTAAACTCTGCCTGCTTATCTGTATTGCCTTGATCCGATTCGTTGTAGCCAATACGGGCATAAATACTCGAACGAGACTCGAATTTCATATATTCCTTCAGGTCTTTTAGTGCACGCTGAGCATCTTCGTCTTCGGGATTCTTAACAACGGCCGATTCTAATAATACAAGGGCCTCGTCTAATTGCCGTTTTTCACGCATGCATTCCGCGACCGGTTCCACTAAATAACCTTCCAATGGAGAGTTTGCGCGAATACTGTTAAAACTCTGTAGCGCCACATCACAATCTTCCATCCAAGTGGCTATAATCACATAATCTCTCTTGGCTGGATAAAAATCGGGGTTTTGCTTGATCAACGCATCCAACGCCAATAACGCACCGCGGTAGTCCCCCCCACGGGCCTGTTCTACCGCTGTATCATGGCTATCAATGACCTGTTGCGGTGCATCTGCTGCATTTAAATCCACGCTGATAATAAAGATAAAGACGAATACGCCGATTGTCTGTCGCCAAATACGCAACATGTACATTACTCCTAAAGTGTTCCTGATCGTTTTTTTGACTGTACTATACCGAGCTTATTTAGGTGTCACCTTGGTCACCCTTGTTTGTGGATGGGCACTACCTAGATTTAAACCAAATTACGCTAATTATCTACTGTTATGCTGGGCCTTTGTTGGGCGTTTTTAAGTTAACAATATTCCCGTATTTATGTGTCTATAGCCCTGAAAAACTTAATATTGACTATATTTTGTTCAACTATATTACGGAAAAATACCAGGAAAAGCTATCGATATTATAATTTTTTCTCAATAAGTTATTTATTTAATTACCATTTTATATAATATTTAGCGACGTTATCAGGGAGCATGACAACGCTCAGACGTTTGCTCAGCGTATAGGTCGTGGATAGGGATAATTAGATTTGCGGAAGCAACTTATCAACTTACACAATAAAGTACGGCCTACCCCTATGATATCGGGCGGATCGCGAAAAACTAAACGCTTTGCAACGGCTTGTAGGAAGAGTAGTGAAGCATCGTCTTCTGTATCTAGGAGTCAGGGGCAAGAATTAAACATAGACTTATGGTCACTACTCACCACGAGGGTGGGGTGAGTAGTCACCTTCTGCTTTGCTTAAGGGCCTTAATGCTCAATTAAAGAGCTGCTTGTTTTGCCGAATATAATTGGCTACGCGCGAATAGTTTTCTACTTTGCCGAGAATTTTCCCTTCCATCTCTTCTATTTTCTTCTTATTGTCATCCGATTGATCAAAAATACTGTCAAGATATTTTTGCCGCTGATCGAGTTCTTCTGGTGGGACGCCATTTGGAAACATCATCAGGGCTTGATTGATTGCGTCTGCAGATTCTGTCGCCCCCATGTTTTTATAAGCATTAACAAATATTTGATAGTCTGAATCGCCGTTGAAGTGACTTTCAAAAAAATACCGAAAGCCGCCGTTATCGATAATCGCCTGCGCAGTAATTACCGCTACCACATCACGATGTTCGGCCGGAACCTTTTGGATATCAAAATCTTGCGCACTGGTGATCTTTTCAATGACGTGCATCAATAAAGACTCATCATCATTGCCTTGGAATATGTCGTCGTTTGTAGCCATATCTTTATCCACCTTTAGGATAACCGGATTATTATTGCCAGCCCCCTTAACCTATTG
>JBGMRO010000302.1:0-5478 GCA_048061555.1 Thiohalomonadales bacterium
TCTTCATTATCATCGGTAGGATGGTGTCTCGAATATCTTTAATAAGAAAATGTAGTGTAAATTGAATAGGGGATAGTTCGGCCTTGTTAGCTTCAATTTTCGACAAATCAAGAATGTCATTGATGACGGTCAAAAGATGATTGCCAGCGATATGAATTTTATTCAAGTCCGATGACATATCAGATTGATCACTATTCTCGGCTTCTTCTTGAAGTAGCTCAGAATAACCTATAATTGCATTCAGTGGTGTGCGTAGCTCGTGGCTCATATTAGCAAGAAACAGAGATTTGTGTTGATTTGCCGATTGCGCATATTCGAGTGCACTTAATAAGACGGTTTCGCTCGCAGAAGTAATCTTGATGACTAGAAAAGAAATAAAAGCAGCTATTGCCAAGGCCGACCCACCGAGTACTGAAATCGATATGTAAACAGAACGATTGTATAACGCGGCACCAGAAATTTCACTGGAAATTATTTGTTTTTTCAGATCTAACATGATCGTCAGGTGTACCATTACCTTGTTTTGTATCGGTATAACCTGATCTAGAATGACTTTACGGGCCTTGTCGATTTCGAAATCTCGGATAAGTTGCGCGGTGTTGCGCTGGGTCACAGAACCTTCACGGATTAACGATTGAGTGATGGCCCATGCGGCTTTTTCTTGATCCGTCATTCCAAGTTCAAGTAAGTTGTCCCGAGCTAAAATAAACTTTTCTGCTTGTTCGGAAAAATAGATGAATTCATCTTCGCGATCAAAAGGATCTTCTAAAATAGCCATGCGCAATAGGGTCAAGGCGCGACTGTGTGCGGCATCGCGCATATTAAAAATATACTCTGATGCTTGCTGATCTCTAACTAGCATCGCGATACGACCACTATTTTGATTGACATGCGTCAACCAGATCGCCGTGAGAGCGAGCAGTATCGTTAGGATGAAGCCAAAGCCAAAAATTATTTTAAATTTTGTATTTCGTGTGAAATTCATTTAGGATCCGAATCTAATGATCTCTAAAGTCTATCGGCAGCTTAATCAATGACTTGAGTCCTCTATTGATCCTGCTGTATAAATTTAGGTAAATCGACTAAAGACAGATTTTGACTGTGATTGTTTCGGAGACGGCCGACTAGAATTGTCGCATTATTGCACATAGTGGTACTTGTTTAAGAATTAATAAAGGTCATTTAAGTGTTTGTTATCTATAATAAAAAACAGAAAATTTTTGATAATTGCTTTCTGGAATCTACTGTCACTGGCCATAAGCAAAATCGTAAAATTTTTCAGGGCGTTTTCGGTCTATTGTTGCTTTTTTGTGCTAGCAGCGTGCTTTCTGCCGAAAATGTGACACCGATCTACGTTGCCAACCAAAACCCGTTCACTCAGATATTCGGCTTACCAAAGGCAGAACCTGGCACCATCACTGCGTTGCACAAATTCGAAACGGGATATTCGTATTATGTTTCAAATAATGCGATTCAAGATGAGTTGGACAACGGTGAATCTATTATTTGGGATGGCGAAACTGCTCGGATCGAGATTAAACTTCGTTATGGTCTATTGGAAAACCTGGAATTGGGTTTGGATATTCCCTTTGTTCAACATAGTGGTGGATTTCTAGACTCCATAATTCGTAAAACACATAAAATACTGGGTTTTCCCAATGATAGGCAAAATCAATTTGAAATTGACCAAATTCACTATGAAATTAATAAAAACGATAAGCGCCTGTATGAGTCTCAGGAACGGAGCAAAGGGCTCGGTGATATTCGTTTTTCGATAGCAACTCCGATTTTCTCCCAGTCACTACATAAAAATAGACACCTTGCACTGCGGGCTTCCATAAAGCTACCGACGGGAGACTACGAATATTTATTGGGAAGTGGTGGCACGGATTTCACGATGGGCGTGGCGTTCAGCGATTATCAATCTCTGCGATCCATCAATACTGTCCTGACGACTAGTATGGGTATTATTTTTATGGGTGATACCAAAGTATTGGCGGAGTTACAATCTTCTAATAGCTTTTATTCGAGTATCGCATTAAATTGGTCGACATCAGAAAAATACGCGCTTAAGCTGCAGTTAGACTTTCATAGTGCATTTTATTCAACAGAGCTTGCTCAGCTGGGTACTTCGTTGCAATTGCTGATGGGGGCAAGTTTCTTTGCATCGCAGCAGCTTATATTCGATGTAGGTATGACACAAAATACCCAGACGGATGCCACCACAGATGTTGGTTTTTATTTTCAAGCACGGCAACTATATTAGTTGCGAACTACCCTTCATTGTGTAACTTCCCTGTCACGATTGTCTAGATTTGGTTACCCTCAACAAGGAATAAACGGGAAGTGAATAATAGTTTACATTAATTCTTGAATCGGTTTGTTTTCTTTTATTCCATGTAAAATCGTGTATTCGAAATAGGGTAAATGACGAGAAAAATGTCGGTATATGGTCCACATTCTTTTTGCGCCACCATTCGCAAAGGTTTTTTTAACCATATTGATGATATTGGGTAGGCCTTCGTCTTGAATGAATCCTCTAGCGCTTAACATCTCAAATGCTTGTGGGTTTGATTTTGACTCGGTGAAATGTGAGGACTCAAGCAGTTTACGCCATTCATCATAGGTCATAAACGATAAGCCGTCACAGCCACAAATTGCATATGTCTCTGCCTTAAGTAACGGGTCGGGACTTTTTTTCCAGCAAAATTCTAATGCGGCAATTTGTCCACCAGGTTTTAAGACGCGAAATATCTCTTTTAACGCCTGTTTTTTATCAACGAACATCAGCACGGCTTGAATGATAACTGCATCGAAGGAATTGTCTGGAAAATTGAGTTGCAAGATATTACCTTGTTCGCAAGTAACTCTGTCAGCTAATAATCGCTGTTGTACGGTTTCTTTTGATCTTTTTATCATTTGTTCATTGTTATCGATTGCCGTAACGTAGCAATCAAATGTTTCGGCAATGTGGCAGGCGGCATGACCGGTACCGCTACCGACCTCTAGTACATGATCGTCTTTTTTAATCGGCGACAACGTCTTTATTAATTTGTCTCTACCGTTAAGACCGCCAGGGTTAATAACAGTCTTTCCTATACGCTCAAAAAACTCATATACGCCAAGCTCATTAAGCGCGAGTTCATTCTCTGGACTTTCTACGGTTTGATCTGCAAGCATCCTTAACCTCCGATTGGTTAAATAGTATTCGTAAATGAAGAAAATTAGCGTGAAATAACAAACAGCATAAAGTAAAAAACGTAATATTCGCAATAATCATTAATAGCTAATATAGCGCGATTATAGCAAATTACGAATAAACTTGTCGTTGGTTTGATACTTAATAGAGATGTATATAGGAAAATGTAAGATAGAATGGAAAAATACTGTTCTATATAGATAAGCAAGTAGGCTCTGGGTGTGGTTGCCTAATGTACAGACTGTGGTTGAAGCGACAAAATTATGACGCTAGTTGTTGCGTAGAAGGAGGGAGGTGAGTGGGGATCGTCACGGTAAATCGAGATCCTTTACCTAAGTCACTCGAAACGGAAATAGAGCCACCCAACATTTCACAATATTCTTTGGTGATAGCCAAGCCTAAACCCGTGCCGCCGTATTTGCGTGTGGTCGACGAATCTGCTTGCGTGAAGGCGGAAAAAATGAAATTTAACTGAGCGTTATCCATGCCTATCCCGGAATCAATCACTTCGAGTCGAATCCAAGCGCCATTCATGTCGTCGATGATTGCAATATCGACTTTGATCTGCCCAGACTTTGTGAATTTATTGGCATTGCTCAGGAGGTTTATTAGGATCTGTCTAATTTTAGTGACGTCGCTGAACATGGCCGAGTCTTGATGACTAATAGTAAGTTCATTTTTATTGAATTCGATCAACGGTGCAATGGTTTCTATTGCCTCTGTTACCGGGGATTGCAATTGAAAATTTTCTGCACAAAGTTCCATGTGCCCAGATTCAATTTTGGCCATGTCTAATAAATTGTTAATGAGCGTTAATAAATGGTTGGCACTAAAGTGAATTTTTTTGAGATCGCTAATAATTTGTGTATTACCAAAATCTATCGCGTCTTCGATTAACATTTCTCCATAACCTATGATCGCATTGAGTGGCGTGCGCAATTCGTGGGTGGTATTAACCAGAATGGTACTTTTCAATTCGCTAGCTTTTATGGCGTCAAGCGTCTTAATTTTTAGCGAATGCTCTAAACTTTTAAGTTTAAGCAGGTTTTTAGTCATTGACACCAATTCAATGCTATCGAAGGGTTTACTAATATAACCGTCAGCGCCAGCGATTATCCCCTCTGTGCGATTTTCATCTTCACCTCTGGCGGTCAGAAGGATAATGGGAATCGTTTTTTTGTCAGGATCGTTTTTAATGAGTTTAATCATTTCGGGGCCGGTCATGATTGGCATCATCCAATCGGTGATGATTAACTCTATAGGGTGCCTGTCAACAAGACCTAATGCCTGTTTACCAGAATTCGCCGCGATCGTACGGAAACCCGTAGCTTTTAATTTATTGGTGATTAAAGCGCGTATATCTGCATTGTCATCCACGATCAAGATCAATGGTGAAATATTGTCATTATCATTGTACGCAGATACTTTCTCTGTATCGCTGTCATCATGGGCGGTATTTACATCGGCAATAAACCAATCTTTACCACTAATCGAATGCTGTTTATCTTCTGACTCTCCGTCATATAGAGCAAATTGTATCCAAAAACTACTGCCCTCACCGAGTTTTGAGTCCAAGCCGGTTGAGGCGTCCATTGTGTGGGCCAGCTCCTTGACCAATGCCAAACCTAAGCCCGTACCTTCATTGTTTTGTGTTTCTAACTCGAGTTGAGAGAATAGTGTAAATAATTTGCTTTGATCTTCACTGGAAATCCCTGGTCCGCTATCGACCACGGATATTTTAACGGATTTTGAACCGTTATTCGTATCTAAAATTAATGAAATATTACCGCCTCTGGGTGTGTATTTCAGTGCGTTGGAAAGGTAATTGAAAACAATTTTTTCTAGTGCATCTAATTCAGCCAATATTAGAGTTTCTGTTTTGTTAGTTTGTTTATTTATCAGTTGAAAGTGTATGTCACGATCTCGACATATGGGGCCAATGTAGTCCGTACAAGATTCTAGAAATTTTTCTATTCCGATCGGTTCCACTTTTAACTGTTTTTTACCCACTGTCATAGATTGGTAATTAAGTAACTGATTGACTAAGCGCAGCAAACGTTTTGCATTTTTGATCGCAATCCGGATATCGTCGTCTTTATATCGCTCATACGCTGTATCAAGTGGATTCAATAACAATGTCAACGGTGTACGTAATTCATGCGAGATGTTTTGGAAAAAATGGGTTTTTTGGCGATCTAGCATTTTTAATTTGGCGTTGGCTTTCTGCAAATCTCGATTTATTTCTAAAGACAAATTATGTGTACTTTCTCGATCTTGCG
>JBGMRO010000303.1:0-5472 GCA_048061555.1 Thiohalomonadales bacterium
CTGGAACGCTTAGGTTGGGCATTTATCAGCAAGGCTCGCCGTAGTTTCGATCCGGGTTATTACAAACTCGCTGAACAAACAGCAATTTGCATGGAGTCAAAACAGGTCAATAATCATCAAGCCCAATTGCTTCATGGACACGTCCTTCATAATCTTCACAAGTTCAAACAAGCTGAAACCTTGGCGAAAAATTTGGTCGCGCAACGCGGTTTGTGGTTTGACTATGGTTTGCTAGGTGATGTGCTAATGGAACAAGGCAAGCTAGAAGCTGCGATTAACGCCTATCAGGAGATGATGAATCAACGGCCTGGCGCGCAATCTTATAGTCGAGCGGCACAAATACGTTGGCTTAAAGGTGACGTAAACGGCGCAATAGAAATGATGTCCTTAAGTATTAGTTCGTTAAGTACGCGTGACCGTGAATCCATCGCGTGGGCACAAACACGGCTCGCGCAGTTGTTGATGCAAAAAAATCTCATCAAAAAGGCCCAACTCAGTATTGATCGTGCCTTGCATTGGCAGGAAAATTATCCACCGGCGCTGTTACTACGAGGGCGTATGGAATTAGCTCGACAGGATAGTATCAGCGCAGAAAATACATTACGGATTGCTGTCAAAGGCAACACACTTCCGGAATATCAATGGTTGTTGCTCGATGCCTTGCGACTCAACGGTCGCACTCTCGACGCAGATAAAATCGAAACCCAATTATTGTCGCGAGGTGAAATTGAAGATCCACGTACGCTGGCTTTGTACTTAGCGACGATGGGAAAAGATATCAGACGTGCTTTGCGCTTGGCAAAAAAAGAACTCATCGTACGTACAGATGTAAATACGCTAGACGCATTTGCGTGGGCACTCTATGCAAATGGTGAGATTAGCGAAGCCTTTGAGTATAGCAAGCTAGCCTTGCTTGAGGGTACCGAGGATGCGCGTCTACTATTGCATGCCACCATAATCGCGTCTGCGGCAGGGAATATAACAGTGTCGGCGGGCTTATGGCGTAAACTTTCAAAAATACAGCACATGTTATTACCATCCGAACAGCTGCTGCTTTCATCAAAATTTGCACCCATTCAGTCGCAAATACCGTCGCAATCCGTACATCGGTTGTCGCGACGGGGGATATCTACACTATAGGAGAAAAAACTTATGAAAATTGTTTATAAGACACTGTCACGCAGTGCTAGTGCAAAAGCCATTACCGTGGGGTTGCTTTTGTTTAACGGTAGCCTTTTTGCGTCGAGTCATATGGATGCACCACTCATTACTTTAGACGACGCAGCCAATACGACCGATGTGTACGCCTTTAAAAGTTATGAAAATAATACCGCTTATCTAACGACTGCGCTTTCGGTTTATCCATTTGAAGAACCCGGTATCGGGCCCAATAAATTTAACTTCGATGATAATGTCCGTTACGAAATCCATGTCGCGCTCGGTGATGACGTCGCAATGGGTCGGCCCACAATTACCTACCGTTTCGATTTTAGTACACGTTATAAAAATCAACGTACCATATTACAGTCGTTTCTTGGAAGAATCGAAAATATTGACGACAAGAATCAAAACCTTACGCAGACCTATCGTGTGACAAAAATTGATCATCGTAATTACCATAAAAGTCTACTGGGCCAGGGGATTGTGCCACCTAATAATCAAGGGCTTACCACTCCGTATTACAATCAGGATGATAGTGGAGAGAACCCGGCCAAAGACGGTGTCGCTATTTCCACAGATCTGGATCGTTATACACAACAGGCGATTGCGGAACTTGAGTACGGACATCGGGCGTTTGCAGGTCAACGAGACGATGGGTTTTATGCCGATATACAATCAATATTCGATCTTGACTTCACCTTCGCCGGCCCTAATAAACCCTTCGATAGTCAGGCGGGCTTCAATGTACACACCATCGTACTAAACATTCCACTGACTGAATTGGGTGGTAGTCAACAGATGGTGGGCGTTTACGCGACAACAAGTCGCAGACAAGTCAGCATACTTTCTAGTAACTTGAAAAAAAGGGGTGATTTTATCCTAGGACGTTTTGTGCAGGTGGGCCGGCAAGGAAATCCGTTGTTTAATGAAGGTTTTGTCTCGATTGCAGACCAGGATCTTTATAATCGCTCACAGCCCTCGCGGGATCGGAAACTTTTTGAACAATATGCCTTACGGCCGGAATTGGCTAGGGTATTGGTGCCATTGCTCAATCTCCCTGCTAACTTGACTAGTGATAGAACCGATATTGCTGGCATCTATATTCCCGATCTGATCAAGCTTGATTTATCCACTGAGCCGGCACGATTGGCAGGTGGTGGTAGCATCGATATCGACCCACTCAACCCCGACGACAGCGGTTTCTCACGACTAAGTGTCTTTGGTGGTGATACGCTAGTCAGTTCTATTCAAGCTGGACTACCGGGTTTTCCCATAGGTACCATCGCAGGTGGTTGGCCCAATGGCCGTCGCTTTGGTGATGATGTGGTAGATATTGCCGTGACCGCAGCGATTAGCGACCTGCGCGGTGACCCATTGATTATCAATGGACCTGGCGGCGATAACGTGGACGCTAATGACATAGGTTATAACAAGGTTTTCCCTTACGCGGCAACACCCTTGAATGGCCGCAATCATAAGCATCATTGATTAGAATCAAAGGCTCTTGGGGACAACGAACCGTTGTCCCCATTGATCATTTTTAAGGGAAACTGCAATGCGATATCATTGGCACGTTATTTTTGGACTATTGGTCTTGCTGCTTGCGCAACCCGTGTGCGCACACGACCCAGGTTTCAGCAACGTCGTTATTCAAAAAGATGGCCATCAACTCACTATCACCATGACGTTTTCATTGACTGACATGGCATTGCTGGTACGCATGGATGAAAACCTGGATGGTATTATTGATCAGAATGAATTTGCAGCGAAACGGCTGCACCTAAAGACGAGACTACAGTCGTCTGTTGAATTTATTTACGATGGCCCAACTAAGTCATCAATACAGTCTCCGCTTGGAGACATCTCACTCATGTGGACGGGAAGCAATGCCGTAGAAATTTCATTGCAATATCCGCAGCAAGTAGAGCGAGATGCGGTAATCTCGTTTCCGATCATACAGCAGCTGTCACGCGGGCATAGGATGTTTGCGATTGTACGAGAGGTCGATACAAGCCAGGTATCACAGTATATTCTGAGTGCCGATGCCATAAGTTTGAGCATAAAGCCGTCGTCCGTCGGTGCTTCTGCCAGTTTTGGACATTTTATTGTTGAAGGTATACATCATATTTGGGCGGGTCTGGACCACTTGTTATTTTTAATCATACTGTTGTTACCTGCTGTAATGCGCTATCGCAATCAGCAGTGGCAAGCACATACTGATCTACGTTCGATTGTCTTGAATACGATCAAAATCGTTACCGCATTCACGCTCGCGCACTCCATTACGCTTTTTCTTGCCGTGTTTGAAGTCGTGCGTCTACCGGTGCTTTGGGTCGAATCAGTGATCGCACTTTCCGTAATGTTGGCCGCATTAAATAATCTGCGTCCGCAAGTGACGTCGTCACGTTGGTTACTCGCTTTCGTATTTGGTCTCGTGCATGGTTTTGGTTTTGCTAATGCCATCGTCGGGTTGGATTTACAATCGAAGCAATTGGCGTTATCTCTATTGGGTTTTAATCTGGGGGTCGAATTCGGCCAGCTCATTGTCGTACTGCTACTGTTACCCATGATTATTGCGGTTCGCCATAGACCTAGCTATCGCACCTGGGGTCTAGGGGCGGGGTCCGTAGTGGTGCTAATAATTAGCACAGTTTGGGCATTCGAACGCATATTTAATATTGAAATACTTTCTATTTGAAGTCAAGTGACGGGGTTAGGCCATAATCCCCATAAGCCTGGGCGGCCATCCCACACCCATCATACCTCCATGATTGCCACTAGCGTCAGTACAGGCGTGTATCCCATTAATTATTTTACGGCGCTTCAACGCCACCAGGATCATGTTCTTTTATCGCCCGCTGATTGGCTGCCCTGGAATTATCAGTCCCGTCTTTGAGTTTATTCTGTGTTTTAGGTTTAATCATGAAGGTCTTGCTGGATGATGCTGTTACACTAGGCAAGAAACGGGGAAGTCGAGTTTGAAATAGCTGCATAATGGCTATTTTTCTAAACGATGAGGTCGCGCAACCCATGAGTGTGATTTAGCGTTTTCCCAACAACTTATTGAAGAAAAAATTCCGAAATGTATTTCGTCGTTAATTGAGGAATCGCGGACTGATGGGAGATACATAATATGAACGAGCTGGAAAAATACTTTACTGAAAATACAAATCGCTCTATTCATAAATGGCAGCATTATTTTTATATTTATGACAGGTATTTTTCACGTTTTCGGGGTACCGATGTTCATGTGGTGGAGTTTGGCGTGTCCGAAGGCGGTTCATTGCAAATGTGGAAGGAGTATTTCGGTCCGGCGTGTAAGATATATGGTGTGGATATTAATCCACTTTGCAAAGAACTGGAAGAAGATGGTATACAGATATTCATTGGCGATCAGGAAGATCGAAAATTTCTACGGTCCTTGGCAAAAGAAATACCTCGAATCGATATTCTAATTGATGACGGTGGGCATCGGATGGGGCAGCAGATAAATACGTTTGAAGAGTTGTTTCCTGTCATAGACGAAAATGGTGTTTATCTGTGTGAGGATATGCACACATCATATTGGAAAGGCTGGGGAGGCGGTGGTTACAAGAAAAAAGGGACTTTTATCGAATATTGCAAGAATTTTATAGACTATATTAACGCATGGCATTCTCAAACATCGAAACTTAGTGTTTTAGACTTTACTAAGTCAGCAAGGTCATTGCATTTCTACGATAGTGTGCTGGTTATTGAAAAAGAAGTTGTTGATGCACCTTATCACTTAAGGACAGGTGAAGAGAAAATTAAGCCTTACCGTCCACCGAAAGATAGTATTCGTCGACGAATAAGACGTCTATTCAAATTCAGAGGCCGTAGGCCAGCGTAGCAGCGTAGCAGCGTAGAACAGCCAAGGGCGTAGGGGTCGGACCAAGGCAGGTTCTTGAAATGAAAAAAAATTACGTTCAAATATAGCTCTATATGGCCTTAGACGCCCCTTTTAAATACTAAAATAAGTTGTTTAAGAAATTTGTTTTAACTCTTAATTCCGCCATTTTAATGCCAAAAAGGTCTGATTAAGATTTAAAATATGCTGTTATTTTAAATAATATTTTAATTATTAATTAGTTAGATTGGTCCGACCTCAATGTCCCAATGTCAATTGAAAAAGCGCTATTTGCTGAGTTATACTCACTTTTCCCCTGTTAATATCAATAAATTGGTGATATACCTTGAAGTAGGGCAGTGCTAACTAGTGCCCGTCCACAAACGAAGATATTTTCCCAAGATCACTGCTCTAATGCATCCATGCATTCGCAGCATAAGGCC
>JBGMRO010000304.1:0-5461 GCA_048061555.1 Thiohalomonadales bacterium
GTAAACGAAGCGAGTTACCAACAGCGCTAATATACATAAACAGCGCCGGATTGCCGTTGGCAATTTAATTGCTTCGCTATTGGTTTTAGGCAATCGTCGACCGGTCCGCCGTTTACACCTGTGTCACTATTCTCGCCTGTTGCCCCCACCGCCACAGTGACGCCATCGGCGCTGAGCGCAACAGTTTGACCAAAGTAATCACTTGCCCCGACATTTGGGGCCTTCAGATATACCTGCTGCGACCAGCTATCATTGGTATGGCGTTGAAATACATAGGTTGCACCGGCATTCGATTTGCAATTCGTAGGTGTGTCGGGAAGGACTGTGTCACAATCGGCGATTGGTCCACCGTTTGCGCCGGCGTCACTTCTTTGGCGACGTGCCCCCACCGCCAAGGTGCTGCCATCGGCACTGAGCGCGACCGATCCACCAAAGTAATCATACACCCCTGCATCCGAGGCCTTCAGATACGCTTGTTGCAACCAGCGGTTATCTGTTTGGCGATTAAACAAATAGACTGCACCCGAGCTCGGTAAGCAATTAATTGCCGTGCCGGGAGGATCAGCATTAAGCATGTCACAATCGTCGACCGGCCCACCTGCGTTACTAGATTCCAGGGATGCTCCCACTAGCTAAGGTACTACCATTGGCGCTGAGCGCGACCGGTCCACCATAATAACTGTACGACCTGGCCTTCGAGGTCTTCAGATACGCACGTTGTAACCAATTGTAATTGGTTTGGCGTTGAAACACATATACCGCACCGCCACCACCACCGAGGCTGCTGCTGCCTAAAACCATTGTCCCCACCGCCAACGTGTTTCCGTCGGCGTTGAGCGCGATAGATATACTAAACTGCTCGTCCTCCTGCGCATTCGAGGCCTTCAGATACGCCTGCTGCGACCAGCTGTTATCTGTTAGGCGTTGAAACACATAGGCCGCGCCGGACTCAAATACGCAATTTATTGGTTTGGTGGATGTGCCGCAATCGCTGATCGGTCCGCCGTTTACGCCTGTGCCGCTATCCTCAGCCTTAGCACCCACAGCCAGGATGCTGCCATCGGCGCTGAGCGCGACTGACGAACCAAAAAGATCATAAAACCCGGCATTCGAGGCCTTCAAAAACGACTGCTCCACCCAGCTGTTATTTGTCATGTGTTGAAACACATATACTGCACCAGAGAACGATTCGCAATTTGTGGGTGTGCCGGGGGGAATAGCGTTTTTCACACCACAATCGTTGACAGGCCCACGTATGCCGCTGCTCTCTCCGGTAGCCCCCACCGCTAAAGTGCTGCCATCAGCGCTGAGCGCGACTGATACGCCAAAATCATCAAGCACCGAGGAGGAGTTTGACGCCTTCAAATTTGCTTGCTGTACCCAGCTTTTATCTGTCTGGCGCTTAAACACATAGACCGTACCGGTTTCGTAGCTTGCCCCGATTGCCCCCACAGCCAGGGTGCTGCCATCAGCGCTGAGCGCGATGGCACTCCCAAACCAATCATAAACCCTAGCATTTGAGGCCTTAAGATAGCCGATTATCGAAATAATATCTTCAGGGAAGCGCAGTGTATTTTTCAGTGTCAACGGGGTGCTGGTCTCGATAAAAGTAGCGCTAAAGGCGGGATCGACTGGTTTTCGGTAGGCTTCCAGTTTATACTGGGTGTCGGGTTTAAGCGTCGACAACTGCAAGCCGATATCATAGGCGTACTGGGTGTTCTCGATCTTTAGCGGGATGGTATTGCCCTGAGAGTCTTTCTCGGTGACAGCGATAAAATTGTTAGTGCCGTTAATATCTTGCAATAATGTGTAATAGTCCGCTGCTTTGCCGTCATTATCGCGGAATTCTTCCCATTGAAAGAGCAGCGCCTTGCTACGTGTGCTTACCGTCAGATTGAAAATGTCGGTGATCGTGAGTGTCAAGCGCATATCACCTATACTGCCCTGGGTATCCACAGCTGTCAGGGCGATGGTATACACATTGTCACCAATCGGATCGTAGGCGGGAAATTGTTTACCGATCTTAGTGGCCAATTCACCCGTAACTGGATCGATAAGCAGCAAATTTTGCACTCGGCTATCGGTGTAGGACACGTCTATGCCGTAGCTTATAGCCAGCCGGGTTCCGTTGTCGACGTTGGTACGTGGCGAAATTGCGCTTGCTCTATACAGAATGTAACCACTCGTATCATCATTTTCTGGCACGGCGATATTGGCTGCGCTGACAAAAGTTGGGGCGCTGTTTTGAGGGTTGCCATATTCCAAAATTTCTATCAGGTTGACAAGACCGTCACCGTCGGAATCGAAATTCAAGTCGGCCTTTTCGGCCGCATCGATAATGCCGTCGCCATTGCGGTCGTAGGGGGTGGTATAGAGTTCATTGGCGGAAAACTCCACCCGCAGTTTACTGCTGGACTTGCTTGCCTCCGCAAGCAGCAGAGGGTCTGCACTACTGCCAGTTGTCGCCGGCCGATACCAAATCTGTATGTGATAGTTGTGTTCGCCACGGCTGAAGGGAGGTTTGACGCTGGCGATTGTGCCTGTAATGACCAGAGTTTCTTCGCGTTCGCTGCCATCGGCGGCAACCCTGTGCAGTTTGATTTCTGTCTGGCTATTAGGTATAGCTATAGCTTGTTGTAGGGCAGTGCTCAGGTTGACATAAACACCCCGTCTAGCTTTTTCGGCCTCACCTTCATCGATCAATTCGGACAAGTTATCACTGCAGGCGCTGAGTAGGGATAGGATGACGAACAACCGTGCGGCTATCGCGGCAGTCGTACTGCGACGGGAACGGCTTAGCCTACCATTGGCTTGGGGATAATTTATAATATGATCGTTATTGTTGTCCATTTCTTTACTCCGTTACCTTTCATTTGTTTTGTTATTACTGCGCTATCTCTCACTGTGTTTATATATGATCCAAGTCTGGACTCGAATTCAAAGTCAATATACTAAATCATCATTGATGTAAATCCTTTCTGCGGCACCGGACATAATTCTACGGTTTTTTTTATTTGTTTACTGTAGTAAGATTTGGAGATTAACAGGACTATACTAAAAAACATGCGATTAGATCAATCTATTTCAGCTTGTGGGTCAACATACAGTACAGAATATATTGACATAAACGATGCTGTACTTGGTTCTGGCGCGAGGATCGAGTCACCGGTTTTTTTAGGAGCTTTAGCTAGCGCCCGTCTATAAACGGACGTTTTATTAAAATTTCACCTAAAAACACTAAATCTGTAACTTTTGTTTGCTGATTTTGTAACCCACAACCAAAAACAGTACCTTGTTAGTAACGTAATGTCGTGTTTCTGTATTATTCGACATAGCATTCTCTGAGATGACCCTCTCCAGAGCAAATACCTGTGTTTTGCATCTTTACTTTGACGCCAGTCGCACTAACACTGCAAGATTGTTCGATACCAACGATGACCTGACATAGGATTTAAAATGGCCAAGCTCTTCGGTTCGAAATCATCCGCCTGGGCAGTCGTTGGAAAACTAGCGCGCCTTTGTTAACGCACTTTCAAACGATGCGGACTACGATGGCCCCGACGGCGATAGCGATGGCTGGCGATTTGGCCCTCAGTTACGGACACGCGGCTCACTAGACGCCGATATTTGGACCGGCTCTGCTGCCGACTTGGTAGGCATGCACACGATAGCTGATTACCCAGTCACGGTTGGTGGAAATACAGAACAGACCGCGACCTTTTGCAAAATGCAGTTCGATACAGTCTTATTGTGCGTATTGATGTTCCGGATGTGAATGTTGATCTTTATTCAGTAATATTCAAATGGAGACGGTATAATTGATACTGTTTGTATGGCAGAATTACCCGCAGAATATTTGCATAAACCGCGTATGGCCCTCACGCTGGGCGATGATGGGCTGGATATTGTTCGGACCATTCTTAACGATGCCGCGAATTATCTGTTACCGCAGGGAATTCTGGTAGTCGAGGTAGGTAATAGTCAAGCCGCCTTAGAGCGGGCCTTTCCAGATTCGCCTTTCTGTTGGCTAGAATTCGAACACGGCAGTAGTGGCGTAGTTTTTCTGAGCCGGGATCATTTGTTGTAATCTCCGATGCAAAGCTGCCGCCGATTCCACTCGCGATTAGACGCTGATTAATCCAGATCTAATGCTGGTGGATACGCGATGCCTATTATCCCGTAAGCGGGCATAAGCGGTAGCGGTTCCACCGATTATTGGCAGCATTGTGCCTTTTTACCGACGGATTTAGCTTTAAACTTAACCCGCCGGAGTCAAACTCAGGTGATCGAGACGGATGCCGAGCGGGCCGCGTTTTATAAACACCTCAAGGTTTTGATTATCACGGATCAGTTCTACTGGCACGAGTTCATCGGCATCGCCCTTGGCCGTCTCCTGGCGTAAATCGGCCCAGGTATAGACCCGAACTTTATTATACTTATAGATAGTATCGCCGGGTCGAATGCCAGACTGCGCAGCGGGAGAATTGCTTAGTGCGCTCTTGACGATAACCCGGTTTGGTTTACCGGTGGCATAGAGATAGGCATCATAATCATGCTCACTCAATTCTTCGCGTAGATTATCGGTGAGTTGGTTGAGTTTTGACATTTCTTCACGAAATCGGTTACTGCCGGTCCAGCCTTCACGAACGGCTCTATCACGTAAATACAGTTTGTCCATTTCGGAACGTTCGAATAAACCAGAAATACGTTTCACGTCCATTTCGTCGACACCAGCGGATATGAGTAACTTCGTATTAATCCAACCGTCATTGCTCTGGGTGACTACTTGGGGGCGGGAGGTCACCTTTGTTACCTTGTCTTTGCGAGAGGCTTCATTATTGTTGCTGCTAGAGCTTGCGCCGAGTGCGCTTATTTGCGCCACCTGATCCACTAATTGCTGGCGTGCCTGCTTTTCCTCGTCCAAGCTTTGTTTGATCTGGTTAATGTCTTGTTGCAGTCTCTGTAACAATGACGCATCAGGGTTATTGGCAGAACTTTGTCCAGTACTAGCCGGGGTGGTTGCTGCTATATTATTGAGCTTTGCGGATTGCCCCGGATTGACGAGCAGCCCGATAATAACCCCCAAGCCAATAGTGATAATATATAAAAGGTGTTGTATTTTCATAATGCTAGGTCATTTTTCTTAGTAAATTTCAAGGCCAGACAAATGGGTTTTACATTAGTCTTACTCGTTTTGTCACTCGACTATGGTTGGTAGTTGATAGCCGGTGGTAGATTGTTATTAGAATAGTGGAGTATAGAAAGGTTCCAGTAAATAAAATCTGACTAGATCCTAGGATATATCGTATACAAATTCAACAGCAAACTAAATCGTCTATATTAGGCAGAAATCGACTAATATTGGTAATAAACGGTTGACAGATATTCGCAAGACGCATATTTTTCAGTCATTTGGATGGTGGCCAGACTCTGATGCTGCCAATCACCGACTTCTCGTGCG
>JBGMRO010000305.1:0-5442 GCA_048061555.1 Thiohalomonadales bacterium
CAAACCCCTCCCTTTTTGGAGGTGAGGCTTTAGCCTCGCGCTGTTTCTCGATCCCGCAATGGACCTACCCCCCCGTGACGGGTAGAATGCCTGCAAAGTCAGCACAATTGGGCAGTACAGAGAAGTCAATGGCGGTTATTTGGCGAAAGAAGGTCGAAGACAAATTGTATGAATTGCGTACAGCCGGTAATTCACGCCGCCTGTATACCGACGGCGTATTCCATAGTCAATATAACCCCAAGCAACTATTTACCGGTAGTATTTGGGATCTACTGACACTACCGGGTTTGTTTCTGTTAGACCAAGGCCCGCTACGTATTTTAATGTTGGGCGTAGGTGGCGGCACTTCAATTCTACAACTCAACACTATTTTAAAGCCAAGCCATATCGTTGGCATCGAATGGGACAAAACACATATTTCCATAGCAAAGAGGTTTTTCGGTCTTAACCAGCACAATATTGAACTCATTTACGATGACGCGGAGAGATGGTTAAGAAATTATTCAGGTTCGCCCTTCGATTTGATAATCGACGATCTTTTCTGCGAGCATAACAATGAGCCCGTTAGGGCGGTACCCGCAAATACTCAATGGTTTACGCAGCTATTGATCCAATTGAGTCCAAAGGGGTTGATTGTACAAAATCATATATCAGCACGTAGCTTTCGACATTGCGCCTATTTCCAAGATCCTTCAATCCATTGCCAGTTTAAATCAGCGTTTCGAATACATGCCAGCAATATTGACAACATTGTCGGTGTCTTTTGTAAACAAGCGCTCAAAAAAAGTGATTTGCTCACTAGGCTCACAGGACTTAGACAACTACCCGTGTCTATCAACCGATACAAACTAGATTTTGTACTGCGTAAAATATCGTATTAGTATTCAGATTATGGCGATAAAGGCATTAGCATGAGACATTGTCTCCACCTTTGGGAAACCGTATCACAAGTCCCAAGTCTTACCACAAACCGTTGTCATATTTGGCAAATAGATCTAACGCAGGGCCACCTTGAACAGCTCGGTAATTTGTCAAAACAGGAAATAGAACGTGGCAATCACTATAAAAGTAGCCAGGATCGACTACGATTCTATCGCAATCGTTCGATTATACGACAACTCGCAGGTGTGTATATTGACTTACCCGCGGACGCAATTGAGTTTGTTTACAACCCTCAGGGTAAACCCGCAATAAACCTGCAACCTACGTCCACACCACTGCACTTTAATCTCTCCCATTCAGGTGATATCGGATTATTGGCATTCTGCAGATCCACTGAAATCGGCATTGATATAGAGTATATCAATCGAAATGCAAATTACTATAAACTCGCACAACGGTTTTTCTCTAAGGATGAATTTGCTGTCATCGCAGCGACCGAACCCGAAAATATCTCCAGACAATTTTTTAGATTATGGACACGCAAAGAGGCCTTCGTTAAGGCCGTAGGAACAGGTTTAGGTTTTCCATTGAATAAATTTAGCGTCAACTCTGCGCTCAACGAAAAACCCGGCCTCATCGCCATTGATCCGTCACGATATGAAGGTCCCTGTTCGATGTATGATATTGAGATTCGACACGACTACATGGCTACGATAGCGGGATTGAGTCAGACAGTTGACTGCTCATTGCTGAATTGGCCATTAGTACCGCTGTCTAAGTGAGCGTATGAAAATTCTTATTATCGACAATTATGACTCGTTCACACAAAATATTGCCGATTTGGTCTTCCGCGAGACTCAATGTAAACCGATTATTGTCTACAACGATCAAATCACTTATGCAGATATTATTGCGATGCCCATCGACGGCATTATTATTTCTGCTGGGCCTGGTCGTCCTGAACATCCTAAGGATTTAGGTGTCGCCCATGAGGTTATTGTCAACGTTCCCAAACCGGTGCTCGGTATCTGCCTCGGCATGCAAGCGATTGTATATTTTTATGGTGGAAAAATTTGTTATGCGCCAGAGCAAATGCACGGGCGCACGAGTTCGATACGTCATAACGCAAAGAATCTGTTCGCAGACATCCCACAAGCATTCACTGCAATGCGATACCACTCCTTGATCGTGGATGAGAATTTGCCAGAACACATAACGTGCACTGCGTGGACCGATGACAACATAGTTATGGCTGTACAACATCGATCAAAACCCTTATATGGGGTACAATTTCACCCTGAGTCGATTTGCACATGCCATGGAAATATCTTAATCGGAAATTTTTGCCGACTCATTGATTCACATTACAAAACGACACGTCGCGATCTGTTAACGGCCCCGACCACACCTAAGTTTAGTTCGCATCATATCCATGTAGAATCCTATCATCGCTGGATAGACCCAAGCGAGGTATTTGAGGCCTTATTCGCCAACGCCACTCATTGTTTTTGGCTAGACAGTAATAGTCCGCAACACGAATCATCCAGTGTAAGTTATATGGGTGATAACACCGGCCCACATAGCCATGTCGTTACATATAACAACGTAAAAAACCAACTCGTCATCGATACGGTAGCGCAAACAAACCTACATATTTTTGACTATCTCGATAACTTCCTAAAACTACACTACTGCGACACAAATGAGCTGTGCTACGATTTTGTGGGTGGATTTGTTGGCTGGTTTGCCTACGAGTTGCGCAACGGTCCACATGAAACTAATCCAAAGACCGCTGCAACGGACGATGCCGCCTTTATATTTGCGGATCGTTTCCTGATCTTCGACCACAAAAAAAAATCTCTACAGCTTGTCGCGGTAGACCTTGCGAACGAATCACAAGCCGCTGTAGGATTCAAACAATGGGTAGATAGCACGACAAAGAAACTAGACGCTATTGCACCGCTAGATTATCCACAAGAGTCACGATTGGGTAGCACTAAAATAGATTCTGCGGCTGGCCCAATCGCTTTTGAGATGCACACGACTAAGCAAGCCTATCTCGAGATTATCAAGTTTGCCAAAGAAAAAATTCGACAAGGTGAGAGCTATGAAATATGCCTAACCAATAGCCTATCCACGATGATGCATAGCTCGGGATACGAGGTTTACCGTAACTTGCGACGCTTGAGTCCGGCACCATTTTCGAGCTATATCAAGATCGCAAATACTGAAGTCGTCTCTTCGTCACCAGAACGCTTCCTGACGATCGATCGTGAAAACAAGGTCAGCAGTAAACCCATTAAAGGCACCATCGGCCGGAATGCCGATGCACAAATCGACCGCGATAACCTACGCCACTTGCGTAATAACATTAAAGACCGAGCCGAGAACTTAATGATCGTCGATCTGTTGCGCAATGATTTGGCTAAGGTCTGTGAATATGGCTCGATTACAGTGCCGAAACTACTTGAGATAGAGAGTTTTGCCAGCGTACACCAATTGGTGAGTACGATAGAAGGTAGCCTGACTCGCGATAAAACCGCCATCGATTGTATCCGCGCCTGCTTTCCAGGCGGCTCCATGACCGGCGCACCTAAGGCCCGCAGTATGGACATCCTCTCACAACTAGAGACACAGGCGCGAGGCATCTATTCTGGCGGTTTGGGTTATCTTGCATTAAATGGCTGCTGTGACTTAAGCATTGTTATTCGTACTATTATTGTTGAGCGAGCCAAGCTGAGGAAAAGTCAGACACCGCTAAAACAGACCCAGCGCCCTCTACCCCCGAAATTTAAGGCCACTATAGGCTGTGGTGGTGCCATCGTAGCACTCTCAGGTGCCGAACAAGAATACGCTGAAATCCTGCTAAAAGCGAAATCACTGCTCGAGGCCATTGTCATAACAGAGACAGGGATCGAAACGGACCGCCAAGAGAAAGTTTCTAGTAAGTATTCCTACTATACAATAAAAGAATAATTTAGGGTCTGGATAGCCCGAACAGGCTTGAGGTCTTCGCCACAGCGTTAAAATCAGTAAATTCGTTATAAGCGTTAAATTAAAATAACCCCCTCCGCGAGCAGCACCTAACAATAGACAGTTTTGGGTAAAAAATCACCTAATTATTGTTAAAATTCATACTGGAGATTAAGACCCTTTACAGTAAATATGTATTTACGAGATAATTTATGATTATTAATTTATGATACGAGACTTCTACGGGATTTAGGTAAGAATCAATACCATTATTGGAACTAATGCCCAACTAAATTCGTTTGCATAAAGGGCAAATAATAAATAAGACGTTCCATGTAGATTAACTTGTGTCCGTCTATACCAGACTCATAAATACCCAGCGCAGGTATACTGATAACGACTAAGTATAATCCACCTAATCTTGTAAGTAAGTACTTTAGGATGGACAATTATAGCGAAAAATTTTCCCACTGCATTAGTACTAGACAGTGCCGTTTTTTAAATTAACGATATCGCGAATAAAAAAATGACAAATATACCACAGTTGACGCTCTCGATTTTTAAACATCGACAGACTATCCGGGCGATATCGTTAATTAGAATCCTATTCCTTACAATCTTATTAGGCGCCTGCAATAACGCCGTCGAACAGCAAGCCGAGATTAAAAAAGCAAAAATTCCGGCTGGCTTTGCTATACCTCAGGCCATATTAAATGCCAATTTACCTGGGGCCTGCCTGCAAGCCTGGGTTAGGATCGATGGCGGTCAAAGGGAGATATTATCGATAAGCAACCAAGCCGCAACCTTCTCAAGGGTTATGACTGCGGGCAAGCATTCAATAATCTTAGGATATGATTGCATAGGTCAAACATTCAGCGAGGATAAGGTTGTTCCTTTGGCCTCGATAACTTTTAACATCACACTCGTCAGCGGCGACAACAACATTGAATTTAACGAAGATAACTTCCAGTTTTTTGATTCGGACAACGATGGGATACTTAATGTAAAAGAAGTGGAGCGGCGCTCCAATCCCTTTTTAGCTGATTCAAATTCCCCGCCAGTGGCTAATGCAGGTACAAATCAGGCGGTTACACTTAATAAGTTAGTCACCCTAGACGGCAGCTCTAGTAACGATTTTGACCGCGATTCATTGTCTTATGCCTGGACAATGAAAATAAAACCCCTGGACAGCGCGGTTACCACGATCAGCAATGGTAGCCAAGTGAAACCCACATTTATCCCCGATGCCGAAGGCGATTATATCTTTTCTCTGAGTGTGAATGATGGCATCGACGACAGTCTAGAGGATGACGATGTGACTATATCGGCAGGGCTTGGAGACCTGCCGCCGGTGGCAGATGCGGGCCAGGGGAAGACTGTCATCGTCAATAAACTGGTAACTTTAAATGGTTCGGGCAGTTCCGATGTTAATGCCGACCCACTCACCTACCAGTGGACCATGATCAGTAGTCCCGTGGATAGTACCGCATCGTTAACCGATGCGAACTCAGTCACGCCTAAATTCACACCCGATAAACTCGGCGTTTACGAATTCACGTTGGTCGTCAATGACGGAACATCTGACAG
>JBGMRO010000306.1:0-5441 GCA_048061555.1 Thiohalomonadales bacterium
ATTATATATAAACCTGTTATCATTAATAACTATATTTATTCGACCTAAATCGTCGAATTTTGTTCGGATCACTATAATAAAAACCACTAGAATAAAATTACTAGAGAAAAATAGACCGCCCGCCCAAAATTAAAACGTCCTATAAGCCGATCTACGCTCTCTATGATACATGAACTTATGTCCGGAACCAATTTTTATATTGAGTATAAACGAAGCAAAATCTCGCCCTAGCGCAATGTTTATCTGATGAGTAGTAGGCTGATAAATAACAACTATCACAGCCCCATCATTCAATTTGACAGCTTTGAAAAAACCTCCCCATAATGGTGATTAGCACCACCGATATTAAAACCGGAAATCTGTATTCTACCCGAGACACTGTAGAATACTGCAACTTTTGATGGGACGATGCCAATCTGCAGATGGAACAAGGAAACAGCAACAGAATATTGATATCTCTCTTACTTTCAGTTTTATTACTGTTCGGTTTAATCATCTTATCTAGCCACAATCCCCAAAATAATCTGGACAACGACCGCTGGATAATGGCATGGAAACCGGTTTCTGCAATGAATCAGTCTAGACGAGCGCTCGCCTCCGCAGCTAATGCTAACTATGTCTACGCCATCGGGGGAATTTCAGATAAGGACAAGGCAATTGCCAGTGTAGAATTCGCTAGGGTGCTGGCCACCGGCGAATTATCAGCGTGGCGCTATACCGTTCCACTGCCGCAAGCCAGGATATACGCCGCCGCGACTGTGCTGAATCAATACCTCTATGTATTGGGTGGCGGCATAGGTGAAACAGGCAGCGCAAATCAACCCACCGCAGTGGTCATTCGTGCAAAGATTCTCAAAGATGGAAGTCTGGGACCCTGGACTGAGACAACAGCAATGACGTCCGCGCGCCGAGGCCTCAAGGTCGTGACCTTCAATAAGCGTATATACGCCATCGGCGGTTATGACGGTCGGTTTTTAAAATCAACGGAATTAGCTACCCTAGCTCAGCACAATCGTTTGTCTCCCTGGAAAGAATCGCCACAAAAGACCAACTTAGATCGATATATACACGCTGTGGCCCAAAATAAGGATACCCTCTATGTTATTGGCGGTCATCGACAACAAAATAAAGGTATGTCTGCTGGAGATGTAGAATCGACACAAATACAGCAAGATGGAGACTTAAAGTCGTGGTTTAACGAGAAATCCAGACTCAATAAACCACGTTTTATAGCCGCCGCATTTTCACATCGACATTTTCTCTATATTTTGGGCGGCCATAATGGCGGAAAACGTTTAAAAAGCATCGAATTTGCGCCAATTTATGCGGATGGACACCTTGGTCAATTTGAGTACACCACGCCTTTGGCCATTGAACGCTCGGCCAGTACGGTGACCAGAGTCAATAACTATATTTATGTATTGGGAGGCATGAGTAATCGAGGTAGCCTAAATAACGTCGAGATGTGTCAAGTACGTAAAAATGGTCATCTGGCGCATATCAAAACGGTGAGTTCGAATAAGCAGTAAAATTATTTTCCACGACGAAAAAAGATAATATACCTACTCTATAAGCTCGGTTTAGTTGAACTCTCCAATTGGAACATGTCTAACAAAATAAGGAGTTGCATATATCGCGATACTTATGCAAACTATCGCTTTACAAATACAGTAGCATATTCAAAGCTTATTTTATTGCGCCTAACTCGTCGGTTGGGTAACTTGAATTTAGCTTATTTTAAGAGATTAAGATTTTAAGAAATAGCTATTCTTTGAAATGTTTATTTTGAAATGATCGTTTTGAAATGATCGTTTTGAAATAATTAGTATACGAGATATGGCTTACACTAATTTTTTTAACGGGAGTTAGCAGTATGTTGGATATTTTAACTTATATGGTCGGCGGCGTATCTGTATTAGCCGTAATATTACTGATCATTTTGATGGCGAATATTTACAACGCAGATCATCCACTCAATCAGAACCGTACTGACCAGGACTAAGCATCTTCCTTCGCCTGTGGTACTAATAGTTTTGTGGCGCTCTGAATAGAGACCGTGCGGTTCCGATTTAGGAAATAAACCTAGATTCACGGTAAGTGTAGAATTATCCTCATGCCTCCTAACTCACTATTTACCGCTCTTTTTACCTTGATAGGTCTTTACGAAAGCACTCACTATCGATAGACCATCGATAGTGACCAATGCCATGCCCGCTCATTTGTTCATGCGTACGCTCCCCTCCCGCAATCAGCGGAGAGGGTAAATCTGAGCTCGAATTACAATGATGCGCGACGTTCGGAATCAGGTACCGTAGCATCAGACTGTGATTTTCCGTCAGATTCGGTAGCTGAATTATCGCGTTTATCGGTAAAGTGCGTCGCGGGCTTATCGGCCATCATCTGAATTTGACCTTCGTGGATAGCGCCTTCAGCGATGGCAAGAACCTTGCTGGAAATTTTTCCTTTGACCTTGGCTGTAGAGACAATTTCCATCTTTTCGGTGGCATGTATATTGCCCGTTACCTTTCCTGCGATAAGCACCACGGCGGCCTTAATATTGCCCACCCAAGACCCACCTTCACCGACGATCAGTGTGCCTTCCATGTCACAATCGCCTTCGACCTTGCCGTGGATAATACAATGACCGGGACCTGTTATAATCCCCTTGAATACTGATTCCACACCAATGCAAGTGGAAAAACCTTCTACTTTATCGAGAGTTCGACGCCCTTTGGAGCGACCAAGTAATAGACCCATATTCGTTCATGCCTCATATTTTTGAAGTACCAAGCAGGCATTTGTACCTCCAAATCCAAAACTATTAGACATGGCTGTCACTAGACCGGGATTGTCGATACGCCGCCGCGCGATGGGCATGTCCTTAGCGACGGGGTCAATAGTCGTAATATTGGCCGACTCACAAATAAAGTCGTTATTCAGCATCAGCATCGAATATATCGCCTCATTGACTCCCGCAGCACCTAACGCATGCCCGGTGAGAGATTTAGTCGAATTGATAACCGGAATCTCTTCCTTAAATATTTCGGCAATTGCTTCTAATTCTTTAATATCTCCTAGCGGTGTGCTGGTGCCATGCGCATTAATATAATCTATAGGTGCATTAACGGTAGCCATAGCCAGCCGCATACAGCGCATCGCGCCTTCACCCGACGGCTGTACCATGTCGTAACCATCACAGGTCGCACCATAACCCACTATTTCAGCATAAATGGGTGCCCCACGAGCCAAAGCCGTATCTAGCGACTCCATCACGACAATGCCACCACCACCTGCAATCACGAAGCCATCACGGTCCACATCGAATGCGCGCGACGCAGTCTCGGGTTTATCATTAAAGTTAGATGACATAGCGGCCATACCGTCAAATAGACAAGACATGGTCCAATGCAACTCTTCGCCGCCGCCCGCAAATATACGATCTTGCTTGCCAAGTTGAATCAGCTCCATCGCACTGCCAATACAATGGGCACTGGTAGAACAGGCGGAACTCATCGAATAGGAGACCCCCTTAATCTTAAAGGCCGTACCTAGACAGGCAGAGGTGGTACTCCCCATAGTCCGGGGCACCATATAAGGCCCTACGCGTTTCGCGCCTTTATTCCGCAAAATGTCTGCGGCATCGACGGTGTTTTTTGTAGACGCGCCTCCCGAGCCCACGATTAGCCCGGTGCGCTCGTTAGAAACGAGCTCGGGGGTTAATTCTGCGTGTACGATTGCTTCTTGCATCGCAATATAACTGTAGGCGGCAGCGTCCCCCATAAATCGCAGTAATTTACGATCGATGTGTTCCTTCGTATCGATGTCTACATCACCCTTCACACAGCTACGGAAACCTCGCTCTGCATACTCTTCTGCATAGGAAATTCCAGAGCGGCAAGCGCGCAAGGAGTCTAATACTTGTTCTTTATTAGTACCGATACTGGAGACAATTCCAGCACCCGTGATGACTACCCTTTTCAAGTCCCTACCCCCCTTAAAATTGATCGGTGGAAGTAAATAAACCCACGCGAAGATCTGAGGCGGTAAAAATCACATTACCGTCGACTGACATAGAGGCATTTGCGATACCCATGACTAAACGGCGCATTATTAATCTTTTTATTTCTATTCTATATGTGACTAGAGAGTGTGTGGGCAACACTTGGCCGGAAAATTTTATTTCACCAGAACCCAATGCTCGCCCTTTTCCCTCGCCGCCCATCCAACCGAGATAGAACCCCACTAATTGCCACATTGCATCGATACCTAAACAGCCTGGCATGACAGGATCATTCTTAAAATGACAGTCAAAAAACCATAATTCGGGATTAATATCCAATTCGGCGATGACCTCGCCCTTATCAAATTGTCCACCCTTCTCAGATATGCTCGCGATTCGATCAAACATCAACATGGGTGGTAAAGGTAGCTGTGCTGTACCCGTGGGAAACAACTCGCCACGGCCACAAGACAATAAATCTTCGTAGCTAAAATTCGATTTTTTCGACATGACTAAATTAATAAATTATTGTAATTGTTAGGTTTTTAATGCATATACTGATTTTAGTGTGATAGCACTAAAAAGTAAAACACCGCCATATAAGGTTATGACTAAAGTCTTCTACAAAAGTTTATGTAGAATAGATTTAATTACCTATTTCTTGTTATTATTTTATTGCCTATTTATTATTATGCTATTTCTTGTTATGAATGGAGAACATCACAAGCGCAGGAACCACTAAAGGCGTAAATTAACACATGGTTCGCTGAATAGAAACTATTTAGGGAAATCTTCTGGATCGGTTGGATCTGTCCCGGCTGAAACCTCTTCACCATCCCAAAAACTATCCCCATCAGAATCGACCGTCAGCGCATCTGATAAATATTTGTACACCTCGTCACTATCACTGAGACCATCAAAATCCGTATCAAACCGTTGCTCGTCTGTATGATATAGTTCTTTTTCCTCGGTATTCAATAGCCCGTCGCCATCGAGATCCTTAATGCTAGCGCTAGGTATACTACTCGGCTCCAACGGATCACTGCCATTTTTGACTTCAACACCGTCGAGATAACCGTCTCCGTCGCTATCTGCGATCAAAGGATGGGTAAAGAACTCCATAATTTCCTCGCCATCTTGCAGACCATCTGTATCGGTATCGCTTAATTGAGAGTCGGTATTATAAAGCTTGGCTTCGTCGATGTCAGTGAGACCATCTGAATCAGAGTCTAATCCTGAATTAGCGTTCGTGACCTCATGGCCGGTTTGCACGTCAGCTTGCGTTAAGTCAGCGAGCGTAGGGCCACCGATAAGCATCCATAAGAATAACCCGTAACGCAGCATCATTGACATTGTCTTCCTCTTAATTAACCGTACTGGGATAATCCTAAATTAATCAGTTGAATCGTAGCGAGAGCGACTATAGCGCTGAAGGTAAAAG
>JBGMRO010000307.1:0-5379 GCA_048061555.1 Thiohalomonadales bacterium
TTTGTGGTATACAAGCCATAAATTATAGACGATGATCCTTAAGTGTGGCCCGAATAGAAAGTTTATTGTAATGCTTTCATTCGAATATACGACGCCGTTCAAAATGGGACCTTTATTTGAGTACATTGACGTTTGGTGAAATAGAAAAGAGTATTGAAAAAGCGGCCGATCCAGATCGAAAAAAGAAGCTAGTCCAATGGATGGAGTATGATTTAAAGCGGCGATTTGAAAATAGGATTATCCCCGTTGATCTGGCAGTGGCAACTACATGGGGCCGAGTACAGGGAGCTTGTGAGAAAAGGGGTTTGCGAATGCCGACTATCGATGGTTTTTACGGTCCGCTCTCGACACGTACGGATATTAGATATAGCGTTTAATTTAATAAGTAACCAGTACAGTAGTAGAGCACATTTATTGCTCCACTACTGTATTTAATTTTTCCATCCATGATCACGTTGGCCCTCCATGTAGTAGATCATCCGAATTCTGAAGCGATATTCCTGAGACCACAGCACCCACCTGATTCTCTCCAAAACCTGGCGAACTGCCACCATCACATCTGTGTGCAATAGGCTGAGTAGCTTCTGTGTAAGCCATATTGTTATCCTCAGGTATTGTGGCTAGATTTAGTTTGTCATTACTAATAATATTGATTTCAGCTAATAATCCAGTCAAATTGTGTTACACTCCTTCGCGATCGTCTATTCCGGTACAATTCGTTTAATTCTAAGAACAAATCTGCATAAAATTTCTCCGCAGAGCCAGTTGGCCATTTGTTACGGGATAGAAAAATCCATCAGTGAAAAAATCTGATTACCCGCTTGTAGGGTAATAAATTCCCCATCATTTTTGATAATCACATATTTTTTCAATTTAAAGACAGCGTTATATTCAAGAGGTAACTATGAAAAAAATAATAGTTTTATGTTTAATTTGTTTCTCGCCTACGTTGTGGGCGACAGAAGCTCGAGTTAATACACTGGGTGGCGAAATCGCCATGTTGCCAAAGGACGATGCTAATATCGATCTCTTTCCTCAGGCGATTAACGAATGGGAGTTGGTACGTATCTCCAATATTGGTGACTCTGGCGCTCCCGCCTCTGATCCAGGTTATGCCGTTTTACTTGGTGAAAGCGGAGATAAATGGGGTATATATGGTGGTTCGACCGAGGTCAATGACTTCGTTAATGTCTATCGTAGCCTGGGAAAAAACAAGGCTATTAAACTAGGAGTTACCCTATCCACGGATAAGACCAAAGATCCCACAGTAGAAACCGAATACTCCAATATCGGTTTTAATTTTGTATTTGGCATGGACAAAGGAGATACGGAATACGCTTATACGCTGGCCTATAATAAAGATCCGATACTATCACCGGGATGTACTTCCATACCTAATGTAGATGGGACTTGTGGTAAGTCTACACCGATTGGCGGAGGGGCGAGCATATCTAAAAAATACAATAATTTTTCTGCCCGTTTCGATATGCGAACACCCAAAAAATTGGCGATATTCGACACGCTCTATGCGAATGCCGTTCTCGTAAACGGCTCGCAAAAATATGACGGGGTCGCTGGCGGGGCGTCACAAAAAACTACCATTATTGGTGGTGAAGTGCTCGTTTTTAAGCAAATAAAATTTGGTGAAAAAGATTTGTTGGTATATGGTCTGGGTTTTGCGCTAAATTACGTTAAAACATCGGGTGATGTGGGGGTTACATCTATTGATAATAAGCAGTTAGCATTGGGTGGGCCAAGGATACGTGTGGGTTTGGAAAAAGATATCAAATATGGTGTATTCCGTTTTGGCATATATCGTACCATCGATTTTTATTATAGCAATAAAAATGAAAGCGGCGGTAATACATCCGACACCTCTGGATTTGGTCAACGCGGAAATTACGCGATTACCACTGGCTGGGGTTTTAATTACAAAAAATTACAGATCGACGTGATATTAACCGATAATTTTTGGTCGTCTGGCCCTCAACTTATTTTTGATGGTTCGCAAGGTCCGCTCTCGGCACGTACAGATATTAGATATAGCTTTTAATCGAAAAAAATGACTAACACAGTAAAAGTGCGCGTTTTTTGCACTATTACTGTGTTAAGTTGTTAAATTAATACCCATCTCAATTTGTAGCCTATAGATTATCGCCTCTATGTATCAGGCACGTCTACAGAATCAAAATCTCATCAATATCGGGTTTGCGGGTCGCCAGGCTGGAATGTAATGTTCTAGTAATACCTTTAGACTATAATTACATCTTCTAGATTAATTGGACATTTTGGCCAAATTTCATAGGCCATTGATTTGTATTCAGAGGATATATTTGGAGAGGTTGTACTTTGCAGTCCGCAAAATTGCTGAAAACCATCACGTGGCAAGAGGGATTAATCGATGGATTGTAGATATTGGCCAAAGAACTTACCTATCTAGATACTCAACTATTAATTGCTGATTGTAAATAATTCAGGCGAAGGCAGTAAGGGTCGATCGGAAAAAATAGCATCAAATGGACTCGCCGTTGTCGAGAGTTTTATTGCACGCGGCTAAATTTAGTCGGTCTATGCTGGATAGCTGTGTTATCCTGAAAACATTACAGTGGAGGAGATAATGTGTCAAAAATCATACGATTTTTAATAGTTTTTCTGGTGAGTCAGTCAATGATCTTTGTCTCATTCGCTTATGCTGGGCAACTTGCGCTTCCCTCTGGCGACCTCGTAGCACCAGAAATCACACATGAACCCTTAACGAAAAATATCAAGGCCGGCGCCAGTCAACAGATTAAGGCGACCGTGAGCGATAATGTGGGAGTCAAGACGGTAACGTTATTTTATAGAACGAAAGGATCGAAAGATTATAAACGAATCAATATGAATCAGCTTAAGGATACTGACGATTACGTCGCGACTTTCGGTCTTGAGGATACGATAGCGCCAGGCATTGAATATTATATCCAAGCAGTAGACTTGGCAGGAAATGCGCTTTTATACGGTTATTCATTTTCACCGCTAGTACTAGGCGTTAGTTCAAGTGGTTCGTCTACAGACGTAGCGCTAAGTGATAATGACTCAACGTTAAGCGAACCTAAACCAGAAGATAACCAGGTAAGCAAAAAGAAAACCAATAAATGGTTATGGATAGGCTTAGGTGTATTGGGCGCGGGAATTATAGCGGCAGCAGCAAGCAGTAGCAGCGATAGCGGTGGAGATCCCGGGGCAAAGCCCACCACCGGCAGTGTGACCATAAACGCCCCCGTACCTGGCAATTAAGTGCCGGATCATTAGGCTTGTCTAATAATCTACTCATATTGAGGCTTAAAAAATGAAAATGTGGAATTCAGTAAGGTTGTTACTCCGCAGCCAAAAAATAGCAGTATATTATATTACGATAGTATTAATTTTTTTGATTGCTGGCTGTAGTTCAGAAAGCGATGATAGCAAAACCGATAAAATAGCCATGAGCGGGATTGCCATTCCGAATTCAATCCAGGCATTGGCACTTCCATCGAATACCAGTTCATTTACCGCAAACCTGTATTTGGATGATGCTAGCGAACCGCTTGCCTCGGCGACCATAGCAATCGGTAACCAAAACACGGTCGGTTTTAATAATATTGATGTGTCAACAGGTATGCATAGTTTTAGAATTGAGTTTATATTAGTAACCGCTGACTATGAACTAACATTGGCATCTGTGCGCAGCGACTCGATAGACATCACCGCCGGCTCTTCAAATGTACTCGATTTCCAGATCAGTAATTATAATTATGATTATGATTTAGATAACGATCGTGTTACAAATATTGAGGAGATAGCAGCGAATTCGCCTCCAAATAACGATAAATGTGTGCTCGGCGTATCTTTAATAGGGCATTGTAAATTAGGTGTTTAAATAGCAATTCCCTAAATAAAGCGATAAAGAATCGAAAGATCCACTTATTATCACTCCATATCCATGTAGGGCAAGCCCTTAAGGGGTTGAGTCTGTCGCGCCGACATAACAATTTGAGCTTAGGTCTGGCTGCAATGAGCTTGATTCCATAGCCCTAAAATCGGTAGAACCACCGATCCTAATTTCCGCCATCAATATTGTCTTTGTTACCATCAAATTTCGCTCAACGGAATTCACACGCTAATTATTGAGCTGCCTTTTTGATGGCAGCTAATAAGTTGCTGATATTTATAGTGTATACTCACTTCTGCCTTAGCGTAGTAGTGGCGCATAAAGTTATTCGTTAGCGCCAGCGTTTGGATATGGCTTAATGACATAACTCAAACTAAGCCGCGGCTAACGGTTAAAACTATTGCAAATACAATGGTTTATCTATTAATATTGCAAAGTTCTCGTGTCGGGGTAGTGCAATTAAAAAAATGGTTTGTGACTACTACCGCGTACGCTTTATCGCCTGACTTTATAATCGAAATGAATCAACGTGTAAGGGTTGCAGACATATTAATGGTACTGTGTTTAATCCTGGCGATAGTCGGAAGGCAAATACCTTGATTATAGAAAATATTGTAACTCAACATGCGGAGGAATCAGCATTCTTATGGCTATTACGCGATGCGGCTGTTCGACAACCACACTATGATCTAAATGATCTCGTTAGCTTAGACAACCGTGTAGAGGCCCATATCGATGGCCTGCGCATCTCTGGAGATGAAGGTTGGTCTGTCTGTAAAGAAGTGTTGGCTATTCAAGAGCCCGGAGAGACTTTCGCCTCTGCAGTGCTGGCCTTTGAGTGCCTGAATGGTGGGCGCATGGATTCTGTTATTACCACGGGGTGTGGCAGCAGGGAGAATTACCGAGGTTTATTGTCCGCTTTAGGCTGGATACCTTTTATCAAAATTGAATCTTGTTTGCAGGGCATGTTGTCTGCAAATTCACCGGACTATCGTCGTCTCGCATTGGCCGCCTACGCTATTCACAGGGAGGATCCTGGTCTCGTCCTCACGGAGGCGGTTGATGATACATCGTCTATGTTTCATGCGCGGGCATTGCGTGCAATCGGTGAATTAAAACGCATCGACTTACTGCCGTCTCTACTAGTCTGCCTTCAAGCCGAAGATGCAGAAATACGATTTTGGGCCGCGTGGTCGGCCTTGTTATTGGGGGATCGTACTGCTATTGAAGTCATGAAGCCGTATGTGTTGGCACAATCTGCATATTCTGAGGCTGCGATGCAAATTATGTTACGGTTTATGGATGTGCCGACATCGACACAATGGTTGAGTCAAAATACCGATAGTCCGGCGGTGTTACGGCTAAGCATTATTGGTGCGGGCATTATTGGAGACCCGCTGTATATTCCATGGCTAATAAAAATGATGGCCTCGCCCGAATTAGCGCGCGTAGCAGGTGAGGCGTTTAGC
>JBGMRO010000308.1:0-5362 GCA_048061555.1 Thiohalomonadales bacterium
TTTGCGACCAATGTCATCAAGCAATTGATAGAAAAAATTGTCAATACCTAATACCTAATACCTAATACCTAATACCTAATACCTAACATCTATGGCTTCCTATCAAGAATAAAAAAACTGTAACGATAGGCGTGCCTCTCGTCAGTCTCACAATGCTCACTGTATCTTTCTATCCAGCTTGATTTATCGATCGTGGGAAAATACGCATCGCCGTCGATATTTGCGTGTACCGTGGTCAAATAAATCGTCTGACATAGCGGTAAACATTGTTGATATATCGTCGAGCCACCCATCACCATGAGTTCATCGTCTTCGCTAACTGCCGCGAAAGCGGATGTTAGCGAACTAAAAACCTCTGCACCTTGCGCCTTGTAATCCACTGCCGAAGATACTATTAAATTACGACGCTCAGGAAGGGCCTTCGCACCGAAAGACTCAAAGGTTTTACGCCCCATGAGAATCGTCTTACCCAAGGTATTCTTGCGAAACCATCGCATATCCGCAGGCAGCTTCCACGGTAGCGAATTGTTGATGCCAATCACATTATTTTGTGACATCGCCAGTATGATAGAGATGCTCATATTAAAAATACCTTTGGCCTTGCTTTCGTTCGATGAGTGTTATCCAGTATAACAAAGGGTTACGTGTAATAAGTCGATAATTAATTGGCTCTATACGAGTATGTTAAGTGCGAACCGTCAATAATGTGCTATCATTTGATGGCACAATAAACATCAAATTGAGGTTTTTATAGAGATATTATGGACACATTTACTGTCAGAGATTTACGTGAGCGCACCGGAGAACTCATCCGAGATGCAGAGGCGGGAGAACTATCGGTTGTTACCAAGCATGGCAGGCCCGTGTTTATCGCTATTCCATTTAATGAAACGGTAATTCAATCGGGCATCCCTGTGGCATTAGCAGTGAAGCTTTTTCAAAACGAAGTATTGAGTTTGGGTAAAGCAGCTCGATTGGCAGCTTGTACCGTGGCGCAGTTCAGTGAATATCTAGCCAGGGAAGGAATCCCTTGTGTGGATTATTCTCCCGACGATCTGGAGGGGGAGTTGGAGGTCATTGGCTAGCGTTATAGTTGCAGACAGTGGTCCGCTGATCGCAATCGCCCATCTGGAGTTGTTTTCGATATTGCCAAATGTGCTTGGCACGGTGTGGGTTCCCGATGCGGTACTCCGAGAATGCCTATATATCCCCACCCGACCAGATGCTATAACGATCCAAACAGCACTTGATAACACTTGGATACAGGCTAGAAAATCAAATTTCACCGGAGGCGAACGCTTTCCCGTATCGCTGGGCGAGGGCGAACTCGCAGCGATACAAATGGCGAAAGAATTAGTTTGCCCTATATTAATCGATGATAAATTGGGCCGCCGCTATGCAAGTCTAGAGGGCATACAGGTTATCGGTACAGCTGGCGTTCTTATCAAAGCGAAACAGCTTGGAGATGTAAATTTGCTCGCTCCGTTGCTAAAAACATTGCGAAGACGTGGTTATCATCTTTCCGCTCCGCTGATAAAACGAATACTGGAAATGTGTGGGGAGTAATAAACCGTGTGAGTCCTTACGAATTATTAATAGGCGCGATGCTTGTACACATTATCTTGCTCAATCAAATAAGGAGAAAAATCTAATATTTAGAAACCAACGTTTTGTCCATTTTACCCGCTTTAGAAAAATAGCCCACTACTCACACTTTAGGAGGCATCATGGAAACAACACCTGTTGTGGTTCAACATACCATGCGGACCCGTCGCCAAGTTTAACTGCATACTAAAGTATGATGGGTAAGGCCTTAATTTAATAATCTACCCCTACAAAGATAAACCAAATGTTACCACCAAACTAAGAGTTTGATGGTCTATTTTAGCGCCATTAAAAGTAAATTAATTTCAAGATTAGTGACCAATGCCTGCAGAAGTTGAGAATTGTCGTTATCAATACGGGTCCCTGGCTGCAATCAGCAATATATGTATGTTAATTGACCAGATTTGGCTGCAATACGCCAACGGTAAATTATAACGTTAGTGCTAATTCATCGTGCGCGGGGTTGTCTCGATGTGTTAGCATGTTAGTAAGCGGTGTCCACTCGTAACGGTATTAATCTTAGCCTGTTTATTCACCCGGTAGTCACCATTAGATACGGTTTTATCGTTCTAGGTTTATTCACGGATGAAAAATTATGGCGGGTAAATTTGATATTAATCTGGCGGCGTTCGCATTAGGTGTCAGCCTCCTGTTTTCTTTGTCTGGATGTAGTGGTGGTAACAGTGGGGATACGCCATCTGCGGTTACCAAGGCCCCGTCCGCTCCCACCAATCTCACAACAGTAGATGTCGATCCTACGATTCCAAGATTGGCAGATTCGACCATTATCCTTAGCTGGGATAATATACCCGGCGCCCGCTACAAGATTTACATGGCCTCAGAACCCGGTGTTAATAAACGGGGCCTCAAGGCCGATGGAGTAACGCCGCTTAGAGGATTTATGACCCACTCGTCGGCACCCCGTCCCTACACACATATCGATCTTAGAAGTTGTTCCCATTATTATTTCTCGATCGTGGTGGTAGGCGCCGACGGGGCAGAGTCGGCGCTGTCAGCGGAGCTACGTGCTACAACTAGCGGTGGGCAATTGGTGGCCGCGAGCAATCTTGCGGCTAAAGATACCACCTTCAAGCAAGTCGATTTAAATTGGCAGGACAATAGCTGTGTCGATACGGGTTATACTATCGAGCGAGCCACCTTATCACAAAACGGGGATGTCGGGGCGTGGACTGAATTGGCTAGCCTGGCTAAAGATACGCTCATTTACACGGATACCGCCGTCACACCGGTCACCACCTATCAATACCGTGTGCAGGCCTTTACCGATAACGAGACGTCTGATTTCAGTAATAGTCTGCGCATCGATGTGCCGCAAATTAATGTCGATAGATTTTTGAGTTTTGAGAATAACAACGCGACACGCTTTAAGGAATCACAAGCCACCGCGCTAGCCTATTACCAGGCGATAGATCCCAACGATAAAAAAACTACCTTTGCCGATTGGAAAAAAGTAAATGGTTTTGCTCTCGGCGCCAATCAATCCGCAGATACAGCGGCGATCTATTTTAACAATACCGACCTCGGCTTTGGTCGCCGCATGTACGTGACAGAACAAGCCGACGGTGGGATTGCCTCTTATGTGCAAAATTACCCGACCTTAGATGACGCGCTTAACGATAACAATCTTATCGCGACCGTGGCGATGGAATATACACAGCCCGCTGTTGATGTTGTAGCGGCGGCTAGGAAACAGGTGGTTATTGGGCAGAATTTGCTTGAATACGCGCAGTCGGCGATACTGCAGAGAGACTTGTTACCGGGTCGATACAGGGTAGTTGCGGCGCGAGGAGTTGCAGATCTCAATAGTACGGCTAGCTTTACTCTGAGTATCAACTATAGAGATAGTGTAACGCCTGATTTCATGACCTCAGGAAATTGGGTGGATTCATGGGCGGGGGCTAACTATACAGATCCTGCCAATACTTTTTATGACTTTGTGGTTCCACTGCCACCTACGCCCCAAGTTCCTCCTGTCATACCAACCCTCACGATTGAATTAGCCTCAGATATTGCCAATCAGATAATTTTACTTCAGAGCGTAGGTTATGTAATAGACGAAGACGATAATTCGGGCGGTGGCACTGTTGCCGAAATCAGTCTGAAGCTCGACCCTGGGGAATACAGGGTATTACCTGCTGCCGTCAACGCTTATATACAAAATGTGGCCCCCTATAATTCCGCAACATTGACAATTAGTGGTGCTGCCATCACTGACTTAATGCAGGGCGTTCGACTAATGCCTGCAGGGACCAATGATCCAAATGTGACCGCGATCACCAACAACCCGGTTTCATTCTCGGTATCGACAAGCGGGATCGTCACGATCACCTTAACCGCAGTTACCGACGCGATTGTCGACCCGTACCTATATTTATTAAGTGACATTGGTAGCGCACAAGCGGTCGAGGTATTTCGTCCCATCGGCTACGCTACGCAACAGCCCATTCAGCGAGGAAAAGCTGCGGTTAGCGTGGACTTACCCGCCGGTACCTATACCGCCGTCGCCGCCGCGTCGGGGCAGCTTAATGTTAATGATGTTCCATTCGCAATACAGTTGTTCGACCAAAACGGCGCTGAACTGAGTTTTGATGACCCATCGGTCAGCCAGGTCTGGCCCAGCATCGGCGGGGCCAACCCCTACTTACCGGAAAATCCCCGCCTAAACTTTACCATAACACCCGCGAGCGGTACGCAGAGCCAAAGGGTTACTGTGCGATTAAGTGTTGATCCCGCATTTCCGTCAGTGTTTCCAATGCTCTATGTCATGGGCGACATCGGTCAGTACCGACATATCGAAGCAGTTGATACGGGCAAGGCGCACGTGGGGCCGCCGGTTAATGAGGCACGCATAGATAACGTGCTAAATATAGGCAATTATACGGTGGTGGCCGCGACGACAAAAAAAGCGGACGCCGGCTCTTTCCGACTCGACGTGAGCGATCCTGCGACTAGTCTATTGAATATTTCCGATACGTGGATAGCCTCTTCGGGTAGTGCGGTGCAGGGTGCGGGCAATCCGCAGGCGCAGTTTTCGATCACGCAAGATAATACGCCGATAACAATTCGGTTGCGGACCACTGCTCGTACAAACCTCACGACAGCGGTAGAACCCGTGGTCTATTTGTTGGATTCAACCGGTCGGGTCATACGGCAAAATACGCTCGTCGATGCCAATAAATCTTATATCGATACCCAGTTGCTACCCGGTAACTATCGCTTAGTAGCGGCCACCAAGACCAGTTCGGGTAAAAGAGCAGATTTCAGCTTAGATGTACTTATTGATGGCGTCGCCCAAACACAAATCAATGGTGCCTGGATCAGCTCAGCACAAAGCAACCCCTATTCCCCAACAAATCCACGTTTTCCCTTAGTCTTGACTAAAAACAGCCATGTAAGCGCGACCCTGTCATCGCGAAAGAGTCTCACCAACCGAGAGGGTAGTTCATGCAAGGAGGATAATGATCGACGAAAATATCTCGCGCTTGGTCGTCGTGGAGAATGGGGACGTGCTGGGGGTTTTGACAGAGAAGGATACGGCAAAGATCCTTTTTGAATTTAAAAAGTCTACAGATAGACGTCAATATGCAAGAGTCAGGAACATACCTGTGGAAGACGTGATGACAAAAAACGTTTTTACTCTCTCATCTTCGTCCACTGCGGGTGAGGCGTCAAAGAACATGCTTGATAAACGATTTTCCGGGATTCCGATTGTTGATGAAGGGAAATTGGCAGGCAT
>JBGMRO010000309.1:0-5358 GCA_048061555.1 Thiohalomonadales bacterium
GCTCCGCCAAAGCGATGGTGGCATCATTGCCCGACTGGACTATCATGCCTTTTATTAGATGCTCTAAAGGAATTTTCTTACCCGCCTCAATGAACATGCGCGAGCCTTTCATGCGCCATGCCTTTTTGCTGACCCGTACTTTATCATCAAAACTAATATCTGAATTCTCTAATGCGTACGCCACCACGTACGACGACATCATTTTTGTCAGACTAGCCGGTTCCATGCGCGTATCGGCATTTTTTTCTGCCAACACACGACCACTATTGAAATCGACCAAAATATAACCCTTGGCATTTACCTTTGGGCCTTTCGGTATATTACTATTTGCGGCCAGGAGTTGTTGCCCCGAATACAGCAATAATCCAAAGATAAACAAGGTCAATCGAAGGATTGTATTAAGATTGCATTTATTCATTGATTTATCGCTTCTACATCTACCGCATGGGTATTATTGTGGATTAGAGATTGCTGTTTAAAACCTAAGTCTTCGAAGTGCTTCTCGATCGACATTATAGCCTCTTGTCGCTGATACGGCCCTAAGCGAACTCTGTACATCACGCCAACATCGGTATCTGAGACATCTATCATTACGCTTTCAGTAGTAAGCCCAAGCAATTTCGACACCATTTTTTCTGCATTATGTTTATTCGCAAACGAACCTAGTTGCAAATAGTACAGGCTATTGGTGTCCGAACCTTGTTCCGCCGACTCGCTCACGTCATGCAAATTTGAGATTGGGCTCCCAGGGTACCATGCTTCGATGCGAACCTGTGCCGTACCCGCCTTTGTCATATCAAGTTTTATTGCGGCGACATACGATAAATCTATAATTCGCCCATCTATGAAAGGCCCACGGTCGTTTACACGCACGACAACAGATCGGTCATTATCTAGATTCGTTACCTTGACAAAAGTCGGAATAGGTAAAGTCTTGTGTGCAGCCGTCATTTTATACATATCATAGCGCTCACCATTTGAGGTCAACTTGCCATGAAATTTCGTTCCATACCACGAAGCCACACCCGTCTGGGAAAAATCGGTGCGGGAGCGGAATGGATAATAACGCTTACCTCGTACGACGTAACTCTTTGGGTTACCGCCCTTACTTATCGGTTCCCAGTAGGGAATGGGATCAACAATTTTTGTTATATCGGGGTGGGAGGATACAGGTGGGCCGTCTTGGTGTAAGGAAGTACAGGCACTCATCGACAAGACTAAAGACACCAAAGCGCACCTCACACATAAATTCATAAAAAACGCTCATAAATAATTATAATCAGTGCCTTTATTTATTTTGGGCAAGCTTGGTCTTGCGACCTTTTAGAATTTCCTGGCTCAACTGGTATACCGCCATGGCATACAATTGGCTATGATTGTAACGGGTAATGACATAAAAGTTTTTGAGGCCCAACCAATACTGTTTTTTGCCTTTTTTATATTCAAGCTCAATTAATGCCGCTTTACTTTTTTCATCCATTTTTTTCCAAGTGACTATATCTTTTTTTGCGAATGTCTTTAGTGTCGAGTGAGGTCGAATGCCCTTTTTCACTAATTTTTTTATAGTCTTGCTGTTATAGGTCTTCAATCGAGCCTTAACGATAACAGGTTTACCCGATTGCCAATGGTGGCGTTTGAAATAATTTGCGACACTGCCTATCACATCCTCAGTGCTATGGATTAAATCGCGTTGACCATCGCCGTCAAAATCTACCGCATAAGCTCGGTAGCTGCTAGGGATAAACTGCGGTTTTCCCATGGCGCCCGCATAAGAACCCAATATTGATAATGGCTCTATATTTTCTTCCCGGGTCATGAGTAAGTACTCTTTTAACTCCTTGGTAAAAAATTTTGATCGTTTTGGGAAGTCAAATGCCAAACTCGAAATCGCATCCATGACTCTATACTTGCCTTTGTGGCGACCGTATTTTGATTCTACGCCGATAATGGCGACAATAATTTCACTAGGGATACCATATTTTTCAGTCGCGGCGGCCAGGGTCTCCTGATTTTTCTCCCAAAATTCGACGCCCCCATTAATTCTGTCCTTTTTAAGAAAAATCCCACGATATTTATACCAAGGTAATACGCCTTCCGCAGGCCTACTCATTGCGTCGATAATTTTTTGCTTGATTTCGACTTGTTCAAACAAGGCGATTAGTTCAGCCTGGTCAAAGCCTTCGTCTTTCACCATGGTTTGAATAAATTTCTGCACCGCCTTGCGATTCGATATATCGGCCTGCACGGCTAGGGTAAAACTTAATCCGAGCAAGGCCACTAATACAATACAAAAACGAATCAGCATAAAACGCTGTCGGGTTAGGGGAGGTTGATTATAGATTGAATTTACGCTGTTGATTTTCATGCGATTCCGCTACCTCGGCAATAGCTTACGATGCGTGTGTATGGACATTAGGATACCGAAACTTGCCATTAAGGTCACTACCGACGTACCACCATAGCTCACCAGCGGTAACGGTACTCCCACAACGGGTAATAGACCGGTAACCATACCAATATTAACGAATACGTAGATAAAAAAAGTCATTATCAGGGAACCCGCCAACAAACGTGTAAAGGTGTCTTGTGCCTGCGCCGCGATCAATAGACCGCGAACCAAAATAAACAAGTAGATTAGCATCAACAATAGGACACCAAATAGGCCAAATTCTTCCGCATAAGCGGCGAAAATAAAGTCTGTGGAACTTTCCGGAAGGAAATTGAGCTGTGACTGAGTACCATTTAACCAACCCTTACCATACGTGCCTCCAGAGCCAATAGCAATCTTGGACTGAATGATATGGTATCCTGTGCCCAAGGGGTCAGACTCCGGGTTTAACATCGTCAGCACGCGCTGTCGTTGATAGTCTCGCATAAAGTGCCAGATTATTGGCGTACTGGCTGCGGCCACCGTGGCAAATGCTGCAATGAGAGTCCAACGGATTCCGGCAAAATACAAAGCGAAGATCCCTGCACTCGCCACCAGAATAGAAGTGCCCAGATCGGGTTGCTTGGCGATCAGAAATACCGGTACCAAAATTATTACCAGGCAGAGTGCAACGTGACGTTTTTTAGGAGGCAGAGATGTTTCCGACAAGAACCATGCCACCATCATGGGAACTGCCAACTTCATGATCTCTGACGGCTGAAAACGAAACAGACCCAAGTCCAACCAGCGTTGCGCCCCTTTACCAATCTGCCCCATGACTAGCACAATGATAAGCAATACAACACCAACAAAGAAAAACCATGGCGCCCAGCGTCTTAAATGTGCTGGTTGAGTCTGCGCCAATACCAGCAACAGGACAATCGCTAGACCGAAACGTAGAATTTGACGCAACAATACATCGATACTCTGACCGGAGGTGCTATAGAGTACGAATAGGCTGGTCACGATCAAGACCAACAAACCAAACATTAATGGCCCGTCTATGTGCATGCGTTCCGTCAGGCTACGCCGCCTTTGCCCGAAGTCGTTTCCAGGAGAATCGAGTAACATCAGGAGGCCGCTCCCTTAGTATCTTTTTTGGCCGGGACTTCATCTGCGAGTCGGGGTATGAGGTAATTATCCATGACCTGTCGAGCAATGGGGGCCGCCACAGAACCGCCATGACCGCCGTTTTCAACAATAACGGCCACGGCTATTTGCGGATCATCCACGGGGGCAAAGGCGATAAACAAGGCATGGTCTCGCAATTTTTTGGGTACTGTTTTCTCGTCATATTCTTCGTCTTGTTTTACGCTAAAGACCTGCGCTGTACCTGTTTTGCCTGCGATTTTATAGGTGGCGCCCTTTGCGATACGACGCGCGGTACCTCGCCAACTATTGACCACCTGGATCATACCTTCCAATACCGTATCCCAATTTTTGCGGTCGACGATGGGTATATCGTCTTCCACCCGTAACAAGCGCTCACGGACACCGGTGGTAGAATCTTCGATTTCGTCGACGACATGAGGTTGTATGCGTCTTCCATAACGAGAAAGTGCCGCGGTAGCCTGAGCCAATTGTAGCGGTGTAACAAGGGTGTACCCTTGCCCAATACCGGCGATCACCGTCTCGCCCGGGTACCACGGTAGATTGAATTTTTTACGCTTCCATGCCGATGTGGGCCAGGTTCCAACACCCTCCCCACTGACATCCACGCCGGTGCGCTGATTAAAACCAAAAGAAAACATAAAATTCGCCAATCGGTCTACACCAATCTTTCGAGCCAGCGTATAAAAATACACGTCACACGATTCCCGAATCGCCTTAATCGTGCTGACTTTGCCATGACCGGTCTTTTTCCAATCACGATATTTGTGCCTAGATCCGGGGATACGAAAAAATCCGCGACAGTTCACTTCGTGATCGGCGGTAATAGCTCCCAACTCTAACCCACCCAAGGCGATAAACGGTTTGACGGTCGATCCCGGTGGATATCGACCCTGCATCGCACGATTAAAGAGGGGTTTATTCTCATTATTTTGTAGTGCACGATAGGTTTTTCGGTCAATACCCGTGACGAATAGATTCGGATCGAAACTCGGCACACTCGCCATAACCAATAAAGCACCGGTTTTTGGATTGATCGCCACCACGGCACCATTGAGCCCGACCTTCTCCAGCGCTAATTCAGCCACGGTCTGCAGACTGGCATCCAATGACAAGAGCAAATGCTGCCCCGATTCAGATGGCACCTGCGCAATGGTGCGTAGTGTGCGCCCACTGGCATTGGTTTCGATTTGCTCTACCCCCACATGTCCATGCAGCCGATCTTCGTAGAATTTTTCCACCCCAGTCTTACCAATATAGTCAGTTCCATCATAGTCAGATTGATCTAATCCTGCCCATTCTTTTTCATTGATACGGCCGACATACCCCACCACATGAGCGGCCAAGGTCCCGTGTGGATAATGCCTCACGAGACGAGCGGCTATATCGGCTCCACTAAATCGATGCCTGTTGACGGCAATGCGGGCAACCTCTTCGTCAGAGAGGCGAGTTCGCAATGGGATGGATTTATACTGTCGCGAACCTTTACGTAGTTTATTGAAACGACGTATATCTGCCTCAGTTATGGGTATTAACTGCGCCAACTCGGCAATCGTCTTATCGATATCTTCGATTTGTTCGGGCACTAATTCTAACGCATAAGTGGGGAGATTCTGCGCTAAAATAACCCCATTCGCATCGTAAATTAACCCACGTGTCGGCGGCACGGCGGCAATATGGAATCGATTATTCTCAGACAAGGTAGTATAAATATCATGGTCCATGACTTGTAGGTTGAACAGTCTCGCCATGAGTATGACCATCATAATCACGGAGATTATCAATACGATTATGGCCCGCACATTAAAGAGTTGGGTTTC
>JBGMRO010000310.1:0-5357 GCA_048061555.1 Thiohalomonadales bacterium
CGAGCAAGGCGTAGTGGGTGAACAACGTTTAGTCGAACTCGTGCGAGCAAGTAAGGATATCGGCGAATCGGTGATTATGACAAATGGTTGTTTTGATATTTTGCACCAGGGACACATCAGTTATTTGCAACAGGCCAGGGCATTGGGTGACCGGTTGATCGTTGCCGTTAACAGTGATGCGTCGGTGCGTGAGTTGAAGGGTGAAAGCCGACCCATTAATACGGTCGATAGCCGCATGGTGGTATTGGCCGCGCTTTCGTGCGTTGATTGGGTGGTAAGCTTTGTGGAGGACACGCCCGAGCGCCTATATTGCTCTGTATTACCGGATGTGGTGGTAAAAGGGGGGGATTATGAGCGACATGAAGTGGCTGGCGGGGCATGTGTAGAAAAAGCGGGTGGCAAAGTGGAAATATTAAGTTTCGTAGATGGTTTTTCTACTTCGGATATTATTGAGCGAATAAAGGGTGAACGTAAATGATTATCGTGACCGGCGGCGCGGGCTTTATCGGTAGCAATATTGTTAAGGGTCTAAACCAACGCGGTATAGACGATATTATCGTCGTCGACAATCTTAAAGATGGTACCAAGTTTAAGAACATTGTTGATTGCAATATCGCGGATTATCTGTCGAAAGAGGAGTTTCTTACCAGAATTATTGCTAATCAGAGCTTCTCGAAAGATTTAAAGGCAATTTTCCATGAGGGGGCTTGCAGTGCGACCACTGAATGGGACGGCAAGTTTATGATGGACAATAATTACCAATATAGTAAGGCACTCTTACACTACTGTATTGATCACAAGGTGCAATATCTGTATGCGTCTTCTGCGGCGACTTATGGGGGGAATTCGACCTTTGCGATTGATCCCCAGTTCGAGCAGCCCCTGAATGTTTACGGTTATTCTAAGTTATTGTTCGACCAGTATGTTCGTCGTTTACATCTAACCAAGGATGACTGCCAAGTGGTGGGGTTTCGTTACTTTAATGTGTATGGTCCCAGGGAGCAGCACAAGGGATCTATGTCCAGTGTCGCATTCCATGTCAATAGTCAAATAAGAGATCAGGGCGAGGCGCGTCTTTTCGAAGGTTGTGATGGATATGGCGATGGCGAGCAACGACGTGATTTCGTATATATTGGGGATGTCGTCGATGTGAATCTTTGGTTTTTGGATAATCCCGGTATATCTGGGGTTTTTAACGTAGGAACCGGTAAAAGCCAACCCTTTAACGACGTTGCTAATGCAGTAATAAAATTTCACAACAAGGGACAGATTCGGTATATCCCCTTTCCTGAGCATTTGCGTGGAAGATATCAAAGCTTCACCGAGGCCGATATTAGTGGGCTACGGAGTGCAGGGTACAACGCCGAGTTTAAAACCGTGGAACAAGGGGTAAGCACCTATATGCAATGGTTAAACCGCGTTGCTAAGTGAAAGTCATCAACGCTAAAACTGCTTGTCACGGGATATGAGTGATCAAGATGCGATATTAGTCGTTGGCCCGTCCTGGGTAGGCGATATGGTGATGGCACAAAGTCTATATAAAACCTTAAAACAATTTTCACCCGAAATTTCCATAGACGTGCTTGCGCCCGCGTGGTCTCAGCCAATACTTGTTCGTATGAGAGAAGTACGTCATTCCATTAACCAACCTGTAGGCCACGGTGTACTCAATATTCAGGCTAGATTTAGATTGGGGAGAAGTCTACAACCGAAAAACTATCGCCAAGCCTATATTATACCCAGATCTATGAAGGCCGCATTGATTCCATTTTTTGCGGGTATACCGAAGCGTACGGCTTATAGAGGAGAGCTGCGTTTTGGTGTGGTTAACGACATCAGACCTTTGGATAAAAATATTTTACAACAAACCGTGCAGCGATATGTAGCGCTTGCTTATACAGATTTACGCGATACCATACCATCGATTCCACACCCCCAACTCGACATCGATGAAGACAATCGCAATACCTTGCTCGAAAGATTTAAGCTTGGAAACCAGACAAAAATCGTCGCGCTTCTACCCGGGGCGGAATATGGGCCGGCAAAGCTATGGCCCGTTTCCCACTACGGTGCGTTAGCGAAAAAATTAGTGGCGCAGGGTTTAAGTGTCTGGATTTTGGGCTCGCAACGTGATAATCCAATGGCCGAAAAAATTCGCAGAATGGGAGGTGAAACTGTTGCCAATCTATGTGGGAAGACACAATTAGAAGACGCGGTTGACCTAATGTCCTTAGCCAGCGTGGTCGTATCAAATGACTCTGGACTGATGCACGTTGCTGCGAGTGTCGATAGACCCTTAGTCGCGTTATATGGTTCATCGACACCTGATTATACGCCACCGTTGTCAAACAAGGCGCGGGTTGTGTATAAAAAACTGGACTGCAGTCCTTGCTTTAAAAGAGTATGTCCCTTGGGGCATACAAATTGTCTGAATTTTATCACGGTTGATGAAGTGTACGATAAAGTAAAAGAGCAGTTAAAAAAATATAAAGATATCGAGATACAATAATGGCATCCATTAGCGCCTGTATTATTTCGTTCAATGAAGAAAGGAAAATTGAAGCCTGTCTGCAGAGCCTACAAGGCGTTGTCGATGAAATCATTATCGTTGATTCACTAAGCCAGGATGAGACGATAAATATTAGCAAGCGCTACACGGATAAAATATTCCACCAAGCCTTTCTTGGCCATATCGAACAAAAAAATTTCGCAGTGTCAAAGGCGAAACATACATGGATCCTTGCGCTAGATTGTGATGAAAGGCTATCACCAGAACTAAGGAAATCTATTCTTAGTATAAAAGATAGCTTAAATGACTATGACGCCTACAAGATGCCTCGTAAAACCTATTATATATATCGTTGGTTGGAACACTGCTGGTATCCGGATCGAAAAATTCGTCTTTTCAACAAAGAAAGGGCACTATGGGCAGGAGTGAATCCACATGATAGAGTCGAAGTGGATTCAAATAGAATCAATTTATTAAATGGCGATATCTATCATTATTCGTTTGACTCTATTTCTGCACATATACAAACACTAGATAAATTTAGTGAAATAGGCGCGGAACAGTTAATAAAAAAGGGCAAGCAATATGGCGTAATATCGGCATTTTCACACGCGAGCTGGACCTTTATTAAAATATATTTTTTGCGGCGTGGGTTTCTCGATGGTTTTGCAGGTATAGTAGTCTCTGTGCTTTCTTTTGTGCATGTGTTTTCGAAATATAGCAAGGTGGTCTGTTATTACAAGTCGAAAAATAAATCGTGATTCGTAATTCGTAATTCGTAAATGCAAAAGAAATAATTATGAAAATTTTGGAATTGTGTTTGTCTGATGGTAAGGGGGGCTTAGAGCTATACGTATACCGAACAAGTAAAGCATTGAGAAGCAAGGGCATAGATTGCTTAACGGTTGTGGGTGATAGTACTTTTTTACAGAAAAAGTTGTCCGACGACGGCCTGCCTAGTATTTGCTTAGATCAGATAACACATCATATACCGATCGTTTCAGCAATAAAATTGGCAAATTTAGTCAATGAAAACCAGATAGATGTTATTCATGTCCATTGGGGTAAGGATTTATTATTAGCCTCTCTAGCAAAACGTTTTTCTAAACGATCCGTGAAATTGGTTTTCACACGGCAAATGATGATCACACGCCCTAAAAAAGATTTTTATCATCGATTTCTGTATGCCAAGGTAGATTTATATATTGCGATAACCGAAGAATTGCGGCGCTTGGCTCAGCTGTATTTACCCATGCCCAATAAAAATATTATTCGATTATACTACGGCGTCGAGCAACCGGACAAAATGACGCCGCAACAGCGAAAAAAATTACGGGCGTCATGGTTTGATCTGGACACAAAATCGGTCTTTGTCATCGGTATCGTGGGTCGAATAGAAGAGCAGAAAGGGCAATCTTTATTAATTCAAGCGGTGCAGGACCTCATTGATGGACATGCCTCGGTGGCATTGCTTATTATTGGCCCCCCTATGCAGCAGTTTTACCTGGACTCGCTCCAAAAAAGAGTACAGGAATGTGGGTTGGGCGATGTTATAAAATTTTTGGGTAGTCACTCGAATCCGATGCAAATAATGGCCGCGATGGATTGCTTGGTGCTAGCAACTAGGATGGAGACTTTTGGCTTGGTATTGGCGGAGGCAATGCGAGCAAATGTCGCGGTTATTGGGTCGAATGCCGGTGGTGTTCCAGAGATTATAGACCACGCGGATACCGGCTTGTTATTCGAGTCAAATAATGTTTCGGATCTCACTAAACAGTTGCGACGCTTAGCCGACGATAAATTGTTTCGAGAAAAAATTGCGATAGCGGGTAAGATAAAAGCGGATAGGGAGTTTTGTCATGAGCGACACTATGAGAAATTGAGTCATATTTTTCTAGAATTGCTTGAGCAATAGTTTCTATTTATGAGTTCTTGTCTGTAAAAAAATGTGAATATTTAGCGACTATTTCTTCAGCGACATTATCAATATCTATCGCCGACATATTTTTGTTTTCACTTCCCTCGGGGGGCACAAAGGCGAGACGCCTGTCGGGCGAATTGAGAGTTTGCCATCGTAACGGCGTTGCCGACCGGTGTTTTGGATAAAACCCTACGGTGGGGATGTTGAGGGCGCCAGCGATATGTAGTGGGCCAGTCGATCCGCCAATGAATAGGTTTGCGAAAGTTATATGCATCGAAAAATCGACCAAACCATTGTGCGATTCAAAAATTCTGTTGGGCGTCTTGTGTAGTAACTTCGCTAAGTCCGATGCGTAGTTCGCTTCATTTGGACCGGCCGTAATAATGATAACGGCATTGTAGCGGGAGCTTAATCTGCCGGCGAGTTCACTGAACTGTTGTAGCGAGAGATTATTTGCAGAGCCTCCACTGCCGGGGTGAAGGAATATGAGTGGCTGGTTAATATTGAGATTTAGCCTAGTATAGAAATTGGTTCGAAGGATGTTAGTTGTCTGTGATTCGAATTTTAATATAGGCGCTACAGGATACTCAGGTATGGCCGTGTGGGTGTCCGATAAAACGAATCTCACCATATCAAGATTGTATTCGAATTCAGGTTTTTTAGATAATGATCGTCTTTGTTTTAGCTTTCGATTGTATAAAAGTTGCGCTATTTTTGTGGCGGGCGCATAGCGATAGGGAATACCTGCAACGAGTAATTGCAAACCGGTCGAAAAACTTGAAAAGAGAGAAATAGATATATCAAATTTTTCTGCCTTCAAATATCTAAGAAAACGTATTTTTTCTAATGTTGTTGCAGAGTGCTGAGGTTCTATTATCACCTTATCGATAGCCCAATACGATTCTGCAAGTTGCTTGGTATAATTTG
>JBGMRO010000311.1:0-5350 GCA_048061555.1 Thiohalomonadales bacterium
TATGCTGCGCTTTAAAAAATTCGTGCGCCTTGATCTTGGGGAAATATCCTCGTTTGTGGACGGGCACTAGATATAGAGGGCCTATGATAATTTACCATGGCATTGTTTATATTTTTTGCCCGACCCGCACGGGCATGGTTGATTTCTACCGATCTTTTTATCGGGACGAACAAAGGGTCTTTTGGCTTCAGCCGACTGCTCTTGTGAGCCTCGATTCGTTTCAGGTAAAGATTCCGACATGGCAGAGTCTGCATCGGCGTGGTTAAAATTCATCGGAGCCCGTTGGCGACGTTGCTGCTCAACTGCTTCAACATCTTCTTCTGCACGAATTTTCACATGGGAGATGACAGAAACCACTTCGCTTTTAATATTGTCCAACATGGTGCTAAACAGCTCGAAGGCCTCTCGCTTATATTCTTGCTTTGGATTTTTTTGGGCGTATCCACGTAAATGTATACCTTGACGTAAATGATCCATGGTGCTGAGGTGATCCTTCCACTGCTCATCCAGCACCTTTAATAATATCGCCTTTTCGAAATGTCGCATGACGTCACTTCCCGCCAATGCCTCTTTCTCTTCATAAGCCTTTATCACTTCGCTATGGATACGTTTTCTAAGCAATTCTTCATGCAGCCCATCATCGCTATCCAACCATTGCTGTACTGCCATTTCCAATTGGTATTCAGTTTTTATAGCGGCCTCTAATCCGGGGATATCCCATTGCTCATCCATACTTTGTGGCTGAATAAAATTATCGATCGTCGCGTTAACCGTATCGCCTCTTATCGCTTTTATTGTCTCAGAGACGTCTTCCACCGCCATCATTTCGTTTCGCTGAGTATAGATAACTTTGCGTTGGTCATTGGCGACATCATCATATTCGAGTAAATTTTTCCGAATATCAAAGTTATGCCCTTCAACCTTGCGTTGCGCATTTTCGATGGCCTTAGTCACCCAGGGGTGCTCGATCGCCTCCCCCTTCTCCATGCCAAGTTTTTGCATCAATCCTGCTACCCGGTCAGAGGCAAATATGCGCATTAAATTGTCTTTCAGCGAAAGATAAAAACGACTGGAACCCGGGTCACCCTGACGCCCCGAACGACCACGTAGCTGGTTATCGACCCGACGAGATTCATGCCTTTCGGTACCCACAACGTGCAGTCCGCCGGCCTCTATCACTAATTGATGCCGTATTTTCCAATCTGATGCAATTTTTTCGCGCAGCGTTTCATCGTCTTCAGAAACTGAAGCCAACTCGGTGTCTAAATTGCCGCCCAAGACGATATCCGTACCACGACCCGCCATGTTGGTCGCAATAGTGACACTACCCGGACTGCCCGCTTGGGCAATAATTTCGGCCTCTCGTTGATGTTGTTTCGCGTTCAGTACTTCGTGTGTAATTTTTGCTTTATGCAACAATTCAGACAAGTATTCAGAGGTTTCAATCGAAGCGGTGCCCACCAAGACCGGTTGTCCGCGTGTCCGGCAATCGATAACATCTTCTTTAATCGCGTCAAATTTCTCTTCGAAGGTCAAATAGACGAGATCACTGTGATCCACCCGACCAATTTTTTCGTTAGTCGGGATAACGATCACTTCCAACTTATAGATCTGTTGAAATTCAAACGCCTCCGTATCGGCGGTGCCCGTCATACCGGAAAGTTTGTTATATAATCGAAAGTAGTTCTGAAAGGTAATCGAGGCGAGTGTTTGACTCTCGTTTTGTATGTTAACGCCTTCCTTCGCTTCAACCGCTTGATGTAAGCCATCTGACCACCGTCTTCCAGGCATTGTACGGCCAGTAAATTCATCGACAATGATGACTTCCTCACCGTTGACAATGTAGTCTACGTCTTTCTGAAACAAGCGATGTGCGCGTAAGGCGGAACTCACATGTTGCATCAGCTTGATGTTTGAAGCGCTATAGAGACTGTCGCCTTCGTCTAACAAACCCGCATCGACCATGAAATTTTCTGTTTTTTCATGGCCCGATTCAGTGAGAAAGACTTGTTTGCTCTTTTCTTCTACATAAAAGTCACCACCCGTCGCCTCTTCGTTTTCTTGCTCGATTAGGCTGGGAATGATCTTGTCAATTTTGCGATAAAACTCGGAGCTGTCGTCCGAGGGGCCGGAGATAATTAGCGGTGTGCGCGCCTCATCGATTAAAATGGAATCAACTTCGTCGATAATGGCATAATTGAGTCCACGTTGAACCTTTTCTTCTGCGCTAAACGCCATGTTATCGCGCAAATAATCGAACCCGTATTCGTTGTTAGTACCATAAGTAATATCGGCCGAATAGGCTTCGCGCTTTTTGTCATTATCCTGACCCGACAAAATAACGCCATAACTCATACCTAAATAGTTGTAAAGCTTACCCATCCAGGCAGCATCTCGGCTAGCTAGGTAATCATTCACGGTAATGACGTGCACACCCTTACCTGACAGGGCATTTAAATAGACCGCCAAGGTCGCCACGAGTGTCTTACCTTCACCCGTGCGCATTTCTGCGATCTTACCTTCGTTTAATACCATGCCGCCAATAAGCTGCACATCGAAGTGACGCATTTGCAATACGCGCTTGCCCGCCTCTCGCACCGTGGCAAATGCTTCTGGCAATATGTCGTTTAGACTGGCCCCATCTTTAATGCGTTGACGTAGCTCATCTGTCTTAGCCTTGAGCTGCTCCTCGCTAAGATCACTGTAATTAGATTCCGCCACAGTAATTGCTGCGACATCCTTCTGTAATTTCTTCAGTAATCGCTCATTGCGGCTACCAAATAATTTTTTGACAATTCCGTTGACCATACTGACCTTGCTTACGGGTATGTAGCACTAAGTAAATAATTAGCACACGAACCTAGATGAACGATATATGGGATGTGACCCCGAAAAATTCAAGGATTATAGCGGGGATGGCGATTGATTAGAATGGCAAACACGAATAAACCCACAATCTAGGCAAATATAGTTGTTTTTTACCGTGACGAGGGGAGGAACAGACACCCAGCGCCTGTTGAATGAAAATATTTGTGAGAACAATGGGATTTAGCCGGTTACACGGCCCTATAACACAGTGGCATAGGTAATTCACTCGTTGCGCGGCTCTAAGGTTGCTGAGGTTATCCTAGCCCCCAAGAGGCTCTAAGTGGCGTATACAGGAATATCATCAACGTGCACGGATATATTTTAAGGGATCGACAACCTTGCCATTTTTATGAACCTCGAAGTGAACATGAGGGCCAGTAGAGCGTCCAGATGAGCCAATCTCCGCGATAACGTCGCCTTTTTTCACTTTCTGCCCTATTTTGACTAAGAGCTTTTGACTGTGTCCATAACGTGTGGAGTAACCACTGCCGTGGTTAATTTCGACCAAACGTCCATAGCCATAACGATTGCCCGCCCAAGTAATCACGCCCGATGCGACCGCAACCACATCCCCACCTTGCTTGCCCGCGAAATCAAGACCTTTGTGACGCTCTTGTTTGCCGGTAAATGGATCAGCCCGCATACCGAAATAGGACGATAACCATCCCTTTTTTATCGGTCGACCCGTAGGTACGACCTCCCGCTCTAAATTGCGGTTCATCATAAGGGTTTCTAATAAATCTAACTTCTGCGCACGATCGGCTAGTTTATCGGACACAGTATTAAGTGAAGCAACAAAATTTGGCACATCAAATGTCGACCGCTTACCTGGCATGGCGGGACCGCCTTGCGCCGGTTTGGCGTTGAAGTCAAATTCGCTCTTGTCAAGCTTGGCCATCTCAGTCAAGCGCTTGCCTAAGGCGTCTAAACGCATAATATGAGATTGCATCTGTCCCAAGCGCATCGCCAAGGCGTCTAGATTATCGGAGGCATATCTCTTTGCATCTACAATTTCGGCACGCTGCTCATCCATCTCACTGGACCATTCTCGTACCAACTCATTTGGGTCGACATTATTTCCACGTTGTCCAAGAAGGTAGGTACCAATGGCAATGCCCACTACTGACGCAACCAGAAGCAAAACAAGCAAAAGCAACATTTTGCCATTAAGTCGTACGGTATTACCTCTACCGCCAATTTTTGGTACGAGAATGACGTTCATATTTCTTGAAATCTCCTATTACACCCTGCATTATATCTCAATGTATTATTTTGACTAAAATTTCAATACAGTCAGGGCTTGTACAAGCTGTATTTTACTACCATTACTATCCACTATTTTAACCAGTCACATTAAACCAATCACAGAGAGAAGCAATGTCTGATTCGAACTCTATTCACCAGGTGTATCAATGGTTAGAATTACCGTCGAGTGAACTCAAACTATTAATGGGTCGTGCGAAGTTGTTGGGAAAGATTAATACTGCATTTACAAAATTACTACCCAAATCTTCACAAAACCACTTGTTAATCATGAATATCCAACAAGATACTGTGATTATAGCGGCAACTTCCGCTACTCAATTGACACATCTTCGATATGATCACCAAAACCTGCTGACTAGCATTAAGCAAATTCCGGGCCTGGAGGGGGTGACTCGACTTAAATTCAAGATACAACCTACAGCATTTCGCACATCTCAAAACCCGACTCGCAGGGCCTTAATGTCTGAGCAAACCCGTCATCTACTTCGGCAGAGCGCCGAAGGCTTTACAGACTCAAGGCTACAGACAGCACTGCGTCGTCTGTCTAAAAATAATGCGTCAACATCTTAATTCATTCAATCGTCATTATTCATGTTTATCTATATGCGACTACCGCATATTCAGTCATAGATATAACAAAAATCTGATGTCATATTAGCACCGAGCACAGTTATGATCAACCATTAACCAATTATAGCGTCTAGATCCAATTTTTCTGTATAGCATAACTCGCTTTTGATACGAATTTTTCCTATGAATTATTAGATCTAGCCCACCGATTGAGAGTACACCCCTCATTAATCTTGGTTAAATAGTGATAATAATCAGGGGGGGTATGCCTACAACAGAGTAAATCGCAATATCACAAAAGAAAATACAAAACGGGATGCACGCTGTTGTGGCAAACAAGCTAAAACACAGGACAGGACTTTAGCCGACGGCGATTAATCATAATCTAACCGTCGGTTATAGCATCTACCAAGATGGGGGCCTAAGTTAAGATCGGGACCTAAGTCGCCAAAATGGGTTGCGAAAACGAAATAGGGGCGGTGGTCTTGTCTGTAAACGTTACGGACTCCCAAGCATCTTGCCGTGACAATAACTCTCGCAACAATTGATTATTGAGCGCATGACCCGATTTATGGCCACTAAATTCGCCAATTAGGCTACAGCCCAACAAATATAAATCACCAATGGCGTCTAAAACTTTGTGCTT
>JBGMRO010000312.1:0-5347 GCA_048061555.1 Thiohalomonadales bacterium
CCGATCACCTGCGTAAACAAACCTGGAGAAATCTATTAGCACAGATACTCCCGTTTTCACAGATAGTTGACAACAACGATAGCACTGCGGAGCAACCGCCGGAGCCAGAATTTTGGGGGGCGAGTGATACCCTTGCCAGTTTTGAGGCGCAACGTTTAGCCCTAGAATTTGAATCCGCTTTGAAAAAATTACCCGATCGCCAGCAGCAGGCCTATCTATTACGGCAATGGCAAGGGTTGAGCGTCAACGAAACTGCGGATATCATGAATTGCTCGAACGGTACGGTAAAGACTCATTTATCTCGGGCAATGCAATCTCTGAAGGAACAACTAGGGGAATGGCTTAACGATGAAATCTAAGCAAGCAGACCACAACAAAAAGATAAAAATAATTTTAGATCAAGCGGCGCAGAATCTCAGTACGCGCCATGCCGCCCGTTTGGATAAAATGACTGAAAACGCCGAGGCCTATTACATTGATAAAAAACAGCATCGACATCGGCTGTGGCATCAATATCAATTTAAATACAATCACCTAACCCTGCCCATCGTAATGGCAAGTAGCGCCCTGTTTGTGCTGTGGTTGATAGGGTCTAACTGGCAAGGTACACGATTGCATAATGATCCAATAGTGGCTAGCACCCCACTCGTGGATACTGCTGTACCAGGGTGGGTACTAGATACTAAGGTACCCATTTCGCTACTTAAAAATAGCGCCTTCTATGATTGGCTGGCCGAGCAAGAGGAGGCAAACAAGCATGGTTAGATCAATATTGCGATGTTGTAATCGACGCTTGGCAATCATTGTGATTTTATTCACATCGGCAGTCATGGCCAGTGACGCACCACCCGCTATGCTACCACAGGGCTTTCTTGAACAACTCACGCTGTTGATGCAGCTTAGCGAACAAGAATTCGAGGTCTTATTAAACTATGCCGATGCCGATGCAAATACAAAAAGACATAATAACGAGGTACCGCTAAACACCCCCGCCGATGGCAATCGAGGAGAACAAAATGAAAACTAAAGTACTCGTTATAATTTTCAGCTTGTTGCTATCAACATTTTTTAATTCCAACGCCGCAGATAATAAATTATCTTGGGAAACATTACCTGGAAATATGCAGTCATTGCTGGGCGACTATCGCCAACAGTGGCAAAAGTTACCGGCCACGCAACGCCGACAACTCGTGACCTTAGGCAAACGCTGGATCGCCTTACCCGATTCACAAAAATCGATGTTGTGGAAACGATTTTCACGTTGGCAAAACATGTCGACCCAGAAACGACAAACCATGCAGCAGGCCTACCAAAAGTTTAAGGCCCTACCAGAGAAGGAGCGTCAACGTCTCATGCACAGCTACGAACGTTATGAAAGTATGGAACCCTCGAGACAACAGGAAATGATGCAACGCTTTCGTGAATTTCAACAACGTAGCGGCGATCACATGGGTACACCCGATGATATGATGGCGCCTGGCACTGGCGGTGCTGGCCATGGAGGGGGTGGTGGCAGTATGGATATGGGGTCAGGGAAAATGAATCGTTAAGTATGACTAGAGGTATACCAGGCATGGCGGTTGAATATGCGACGAAAAAAAAATTCGGTAATACGATACGACAATCGGTTCTCGTACTGGGTCTGTTAACAGGCACTTTAATATCCCCATTGATCATGGCCGAATTTTCAGGCTCCTTACGCAGCGGATATGCTTACACCAATAACCTGGGTTCTCAACGTACGGTAGAGCAAGGTCTAGGCACCAGTGGCCTGGTATCACGCAGTGGTTGGGTAAATCAAGGCAACTTACTTGTAGAATCGCTAGGAGCAGACGGTGGTCAGACACTCGGGCTATCTGCGTTACTTGGAAAAAGTAACCAAGATTCATCGGACATAAGTGATCTTAACCTGTCTGCGAGTATTTTTCGGGCGATAAATCGGCGTTGGTTGTGGCGCCTTTCTGCCGACACCGAGCGCTACCGCGACGATGCCGTGTCTGCCAGCGGCTATGACGGATACGGTGCCAAATTGACATTGGGATATTTTGGAGACGACAAGCAAGGATTCGATTTAACCCTGGCCTGGAAAAATGAAGAGCATAATCTAGACCCGCTCTTTCTCTACACTACCGATAGAACATGGCTGAACGTAGTGTATTACCTGCCACATAACAAAGGCAATCCTATTTGGGCGCTGCAAGCACAAGCCAGAGATAATAACGCTAGTGGAGATTTTCGGGATTATCTTTCCTACCTTATCGGTGTAAATATCAGCAACTGGCAGTGGGGAAAATTTCACGGATTCGCGAGTCTACAATGGCGCAGCAATTATTATGATGACCTTATCGGAAATACGAACGTAAATACGAATTTGCTTTCTGCTCTAATGCGTAACCGCCCTCCCGGTAATCCGGGAGACGGACCTAGCAACAACCCACCGGGTGGCAGCGTCCCTGGTGAATCGTCGATCGATTTAAATGACCAACTGTTATCGGCCATTATCAATTTCAACCTGCCGCTAGCGGCACAATGGGCCGCCCTATTCTCGTTTGAAACGAGTCGTTACACAATTAGCAACCCCGCTGATTCACAAGACTATTATCGTATTTTCACTGGCGTGAAGTGGATTTTCTAAATCGCGAACTATCTTTATTGCAAATAATTAACTTCTATTGTCAACCAAATCCTAGCCCATGCGAATTTAGGGCTAGATGATTTTTAAATGGAGATTAAATATGCGCAAATCAGTAGTTGTTATGGTTATTGGAATTACGACCATGTTAGGTTTTATCAGTGCTTGCAGTAATAACGATACACCCGAGCCAAACTTAAATAAGAACGATACGGTCACGCTACGAGGCAGTGTTTTTAAGGGGCCTATCGATAACGCTATGATTCAGCTTAGCGATGCTGCAGGGAGCGTACTCGCAACCGCTCAATCCAGTATTGGCCAGTTTCAATTTGAAGCACTAGCCTTAGCGAATCAAAAACTAGTTTTTATTAAAAGCTCAGGGGGTAGTTATATCGATGAGGCCACGGGCCAAACCGTGGATTTAAGTGTTAATACAGGACTCATGAGTGTATTAAGCCGGAGTGAGCTAACTTCATTAGCCCAAGACAAGCGACGAATTGCGCTGACGCCAGAAACAACATTGGTAGCAAAAATAGTTAGCCAACAAATCAATACTGGAACGGATGGATCACAAGCCATCATCAACGCCGAAAAATTGGTAAACGAACAACTTATCAAAGGCACGTCCCCTGTTCCTGGCGTCACCTCAGATACTGTCATGCGTATCGGCGACCCGGCTACTGCAAGGCCGTCAGAACAGGCACAGGCCCTCGCCCGAAATCGTGCCATGAGTTTTTCTTATGAGGCAAAAAATAGAGGCTTGGCACCACTACAAGTTTTTGAGTTAATCGATAAGCGCGCCACTGACTTGTTTGATGGTATCTTAGATGGCAAACAAGATAATACGTCTATCACTATGATTGATCGCGCAGGAAACAGTATCGATCTAACAAAGCAGAATACACGCTACGCATTAGCACGGGTCGAGCTATTGAACCAATTGATCGATCAATATGTCACGGCAAATAGCACCGTCGACGTACCGGTGGAGCTTGAGGCCATTGGTATGGACATGAGTCAGCTAGAGCAGCAACGTCTAGGTAATCAGGGTACGGATACGGCAAGTGTGAACCTATCGGCGACAAATTTACCGAACTTTCAATTCCTGTCGATTTTACAGGACGAAGATGGCAATGCTATGGACAACGCGGCAAGCTATACGCTCGATGTAATGGAAAACGTCAATGTCACCATTAATACCCCTTCAGGTAGCTGGACAACACCCATGATGCGCTATAATGGCTTGCAACATCCACCGCTAATCGTGGCCAGACGCGGTGATCAGCTTAGCTTTACAGTCAATAATTTGCTACGAGAGGATACCACCGTACATTGGCATGGCTTTAAAATTCCGGCCATTCAAGACGGTGGACCCGATTTCCCCATCGCTGCCAATAGCGCCAGAGTCTATAGCTTTAAGATGGTGCAGGCCGCCGCGCCACTCTGGTTCCATCCCCACCCGCATGAGAATACCGCGGGCCAGGTCTACAACGGATTGGCGGGTGGCTTAGTATTGCAAGACGATATTAGTGATGGACTCGAAAATACAATGCAATTACCTAGCGGAGATCAAGACATCGCCCTGTTGATTCAAGACCGTCGTTTTGCCGCAGACGATGGCACGGGTACACGCGAGCTTATCTATGATACCAGCGCACGCACCAGCGTAACAGGAATGTTAGGTGATCGTATCATGGTAAACGATGTAGAACTTCCAAGCTTAAATGTGGCTACACGCCAGTATCGTTTCAGAATCTATAACGGCTCAAATGCCCGTACCTACAATATCGCCTTACACAATAATGCTAAATTCCACGTAGTCGCCACCGACGGGGGTCTGCTACCTGCACCGGTAGCAGTAGACCGAGTCGTACTAAGTGCCGGTGAACGCGCCGAGATTGTGATCGATTTTTCAGCCTATGCACTGGGTGATAAAGTGATGTTAGTCAGCCGCGCATTCTCGGGGGGGCAAATGGCGATGAGCACGCGCACCAGCAATACGGTAAGTAGCCTAGCTCATATGGGTGGCGGAACCGGGCCGACTCCTGGTAATCCTGGTAATCCTGGTAATCCTGGTACTCCTGGTACTCCTGGTGGAGGCGCATCAGTTACGGGCCTCATAAATGGTGCCGCATTTGATATTATGCGTTTTGATGTCAGCACACAGCTTGCCGATAATGTGACCTTATATACCGCATTACCCAACAATGCCGATATCAATAACCGCTTAACCGCAGCCGATTCTGAGCGTACCCGTGACTTTGTTATGAGTATGGCCATGGGCGGTATGCAGTTTGTCATTAACGGCAAGTCTTTTGAATTAAATCGGGTGGATGAACTCGTCCCCAATGGCGCCACGGAAATCTGGTCTATTAGTAATACATCCATGATGGCCCATCCATTTCACGCCCATGCAATACAATGGCAAGTTCTCGACCGTAACAACATTGCATCAAGTGGTATAGATTTAGGCTGGAAAGATACCGTACTTGTGCAACCCGGTGAAACAGTGCGGATTATGGGTCGTTTCGATCCTGTGGTTAATCGTGGTAAATATATGTATCACTGCCATATCCTGGAACATGAAAATGCCGGCATGATGGGAACGTTTGAGGTGCAATAACGTCCAACAACATTAATAATTTCTTGCCAAAAATAGGTTTCTTAATTAGTGAAACCTATTTTTGGTGCTACTAGTTCTACTTTGTTACTTTT
>JBGMRO010000313.1:0-5335 GCA_048061555.1 Thiohalomonadales bacterium
TGCAATTCCTCGCAATAGGTCGACTATTACTCGTCATCGCGCCTTGCCACAGAGTCAATATGACGCACCCTTTACTAGGAAAACCTATCCGTGATGGGTATATAGCGGCGAAAAAAAGAATCATGATTTGCCGCGAACATGTTTCAGTAAGGCTTCGCGCATTTCGCCTAACACCACCGCAGGCTCTAGATCTTGCTTACTTAACATGGTATCAACAAAACCAGAAATTCTATTTTTTTCGTCACTAGATAAATCATAGCCGGTCACAGAAATAATGGGGATGTTTTTCCATTCCTTGTTTGCACGCAATTTTTCCGCGAATTCAAATCCGTCCATAATCGGCATTTTTAGATCCAAAAATATTAAAGCAGGCTCTTTTTCTGACACTCTCGCCAACCCAACCTGGCCATTCTCAGCAAGTGCCACGTTTATCCCTTCTGCCTCTAACATTCGTCGCAATAAAGTACGATTACCCTCATCATCGTCCACCACTAATATGTGGTCACGCGCTTTTCCATCATCATCATAATCGCGTATATATTTTTTCACTATATCCAATAGTCTCGAACGCTGCACCGGTTTAGGTAGATAATCCGTTGCACCAACGGCCTTTGCCAGTCGTTGACTATCGCTCTTAGTCAGCATAATAATGGGAATCGAGGCAAACATACGGTGATTTTTAATCTGATTAATACTTCCCCAGCTATCGAAATCCAAACTATTTTCATCTATGACGATAATATCAGGTCGACAAAGCTGCATTTGTGCCAGCGCTTGTTGGGCAGAACCCACCACGTCGGCAAAAAAACCTTCGCGAGTAAGAAATCGCTCGATAAGCTCCTTTGAAATATTATCATCACCGACTATGAGTACCCGACTTATTTTTATTCTACGAGCCGCAGGATCACCCGGCGTAACACTTTGGAATCGCACTGAAACGGGATCAATTTTAGGACCAACGACTAGCATGGGTAGATTCACGCTTACCGCGGTGCCAACTCCAGGTTTACTTTCTACCGAAATCATTCCCCCCATCATTTCACAAAAGTGACGACTAATGGTCAAACCAAGACCTGTGCCCCCGTATTCCTTGGTCGTGGATGAATCTGCTTGCGTAAATTCATCAAATATCCTATTCGCCTGATCCTCCGTCATACCAATTCCGGTATCCGAAATTGTCATTTTCAACCAGTCTAGTCCGTACTTTTTGTTTTGAAGTGTCTTTATGGTTATCGTACCGCCAGCGGTGAATTTTGTCGCGTTACTAATCAGATTGACTAAAATTTGCTGAACTTTACCGCGATCTGCTTCAAACCGTGTTTTGATATCACAAAAATCCGTATTTATAACGTTTTTGTTTTCCAAAACAATAATATTTACAGATTCAATGACTTGTTCGATAAGTTCGTGAACATCAAACGATTCGAGCATAAGTTCCATTTTTCCTGACTCGATTTTCGCTAGATCGAGAATTTCGTCTACATGATGTAATAATTGTTTTCCGGACTTATGAATCTGATTAAGATCTTTATGGTATTGTTCGTAGTCTGTTACCTCAGACTGATCCTGTAATATTTCGCAGTAACCCAGAATTGCGTTCAAAGGTGTACGAAGTTCATGGCTCATATTGGCCAGAAATTCACTTTTTGAACGAGTGGCCTGCTCTGCCTGATCTCGCGCAGAATTTATCGCCTGCTCGGCGCGTTTTCGATTCGTAATATCCCTAAATATGCCGGTATATAATGTCGAATCTCCAACGAACATTTCACTAACATTCATTTCCAATGAATAGGTATGTTTATTTTTTCGAACCCCGGTAAATTCATATCCGTTGTTATTAATTTTACATACAGACTTGCTGGTATCATATTCATTCAAATAGCTCGACAATTCACCGAGTGCAATATCAGGAATCAATAGATTTATCGATCGCCCAATCACCTCTTCAGCGAGATAACCAAAAACACGTTCTGCCGCCTGATTGAATGTTTGTATCACGCCGTTTTTATTCAATATCATAATACCGTCTGCCGCAGTGGCCAAAATAGCACTGGATTTCGCTTCACTAATCTGAAGCGCGGAATCACCAGCCAGCAATTTTTTCTCAAGCGCGATATTATGTTTTTCTTTTTTGTCGTTTTGCAGAATATAGTATTTTATCAACGAAGATATGCGCATCGTCAATAATATTGTAAAAAGAATAGCGACCAGCGAGAACAAATACGTTGCTTTAACTTTCGGATGGCCCCAAAACTCATGTTTAGCATACACAGTCTCTAGCCTCCAACGCCCCACACTGTCACGTATGGATAATGGTAAACTGCTCGAAAATAATAAATCGTCTGCTTGATGAAAATCCTGAAACAAAATACTTTCGCCGCTCCCGTCGACACTAAAATCATTGTTTGTATTTTGTATCGACGTATGATTGTTGTTAATCAAACTTCTGAAAACATTGATAGGAAAGATACCACTTACCATGCCTGATAAGTTTGAATTATCATCATAAATGGGTACAGAAACTATTATCCCGGATCGATTACTATTATCGATATTATGGAGTGAATATGAGGGCTTGACTGATGTAATGAGTTCGTCACTAATCAAGGCTGGATAGGATACCGAATGCGCATCAGTTAAGCGCGGAAAGTTTTTCTGAAACCATTCCATTTGCTGTGTCATTATATTATATTTCTGTATATCGACATCTCCTACTGCTTCTGTTTCGAGTCCTGCTGCATCTCGAGGGTTATCGCCTGTATGCATTTCAAGTGTCAGTATAGGAACCTGCAATTTGCCAGTATGAGAATCTATTCTGTTGGGATCGAAATTGGGTGGGATAACAAATATCGCGGGTATTTTAATAATGGAGTACAGCAAAGAATAAAGTATTTGCACCATATCCTTATCGCGAACAAAGCTACTTTGCGATACAGCGTGCATATTTCGTAAAGTGGGTAATCGCGAGATGCTTGAGAGACTGTTATATAGATAGCTAAATTGATCTGTAATCGCATTTGCAATGGCAAACCCTTCTGACTTAGCTCTGTTTTTAAGTTCCGCTTCTACACTTTCTAGTTCGTAGATAAAATTAATAATAATGGATAAACACAAAACAAATCCAACAAAAATAGCCATTCGACTGGAGAAAAATCTGACAGAGGACTGCTGGAACTGCTTGATCACAACGGGATTTGGGTTATTGGGAGTAACAAACAAAATATTGGTATCCAGGTTTACGAACAATTAAGCTAGAAATTATGCAATACTGGCCTAGCCAGTGATTATTATGATGCCATTGACGTAAACTAGTATTTTCCAATTGGGTGGTAAGCGACTTATTTTTAACCTATTTAGGCTCAATCAAGTATTCCAGAGATTTACAACATTTCTTATTACTCACGTCCTCTTCAATAGCGTGCAGCAACAGAAAATCTTTAACCCAAAAAAACAAAATACGAAAATCTAAACATTAACAATAACTATCGAAGGATCAATCACTTATCTTGCGCCCATGAGGATTTCCTAGTTTTTCGTTTTTTACAGAATGCAATGTTATTTGCATAGTTTATCGACAAATGCTCTATTCCCACCATTTGTCGTTTTAGTGTGGCCGGTAACTATTATCGCTAATCAGAGTATTTCCCAATAATCTGCAAAATTTCAACTACGTGGTAGGTAAATATGCAGTTATCCTTGACGTATTTCGGCAATAATACCTTGCGTCCTTGCATGATTCTCTGCATTCTTTATGGGTGCGCAAATGCGTTTCTATGAGTCTTAATTCGATATGTATTCGACCCTACAAATTAGACAGCAAAATCGTACTTCACGTAAGAGCACATCACACTTGCTGTTACGTTGGCGTGATGGCCATCCTGGTGCCGTACATGAACTCATCGAATCTACTTATGACAATTTATGTCTAATTAGTCAGGATTTATTGCGTGGTGACAATAAATTTTTGAAGTTACAAACGCAAAGTTTGATCGACGGAGCAAGCGTACGTCTAGTTGAAATGAAAGACCTTGATTGGGTTAATCGTGCTGATTTTTTTTCGGTATGGACAGGCATATTACGGCGTGCACTGATAGATCGCGCACGTGCAGAACAAACACAAGACAAGGGTAATAACGAAGACATGCTAAGCTTAAAGGAGTGCGCACACTCTCTAAAATCGGGCTGGCATTCCTCGGACGAAGATATAGATATTATCGAGCTGTCTAGCGCCTTAGAAAAACTCAGTAAAATTAATGCCGCACAGTGTCAAATTGTAGAATTGAGATATTTTGCTGGATTAAGCATCGATGAAATTGCACTCGCATTAGATATTTCCCCCACGAAATTAAATCAAAGGTGGCGTATCGTGCAGACTTGGTTATTCCGCGAATTGCAACCTAAGTCGTGAATTAGAATACACCACCTGTCCAGGAACCGTAATTACTCACTATCCACAAAAACAGTAGCGCTAATACCAACCGCGTTCCCTGCAGGCTTTTATCCATAGAGTTCCCTTGATGATCGTTTGCACAATATTATTATCAGTTGTGAAGACTGAACAGAAACCCCACAATCACCTATCACCTATCACTGAGACTACTCTTAGCCACGGTAACAGACATTCCTCCGCCTCACAGTCGCGGCCATGACACTTTTGCAATTCCTGTGAATCCGAAAGGCATTGTTACGCTACGGTCAAATACTGGAAATTGGGCTACTAGACTACATTCTCGACAAATATTTAGCCGTAGCTGTATTCACTTTTACCTGTTCATCGCTTTCGATATATTCCGGCACTTGAATTTCTAAGCCTGTGGACAGAATGGCCGTTTTTGTCCGCTTGGTTGCCGATGCGCCCTTTATCGCAGGGCTCGTTTCCTTGATAGTCAGTATCACTGTGCCTGGCAATTCTATACCAAGGACCTTTTCGTCCTGTAGTAACGCGGTAATGCCTTCTAATCCATCGGTTAAAAAAAGGACTTGGTCTTCGATATCATCGCGACTCAATTCATACTGTGTATAATCCTCCATATTCATAAAGATGTAATTACTACCGTCGATATAGGAAAACTGTACCTGCACACGATAACACTCGGCCTGCCGTAATAATTCATCGCTCTTAAAGGACTGATCTAACTTTTGTTTGCTAATTAAATTCGTGAACCGAATTTTATATAATGTGGAAGCTCCTCGGGACGATGGACTTTTACATTCGACATTTTTTACGACATGAGGGGTATCGTTTATGACCACCATATCTCCCCGCTTTAATTCATTGGCCTTTGGCATATATTTTCCTAATGTTATTAGCAGTGCCCATCCACAAACGGCCTAT
>JBGMRO010000314.1:0-5319 GCA_048061555.1 Thiohalomonadales bacterium
TGCACCTGTTGATTTTCGCCTTGAGATGAGGCTAGTTTCGATTCGTCTTGGTAAATTGCGTTAATGGTATCCTGGAAGTAAAGGATACCCACAATTAAAATACCCACTGCAGTAATGGCTATCGAATTCGTCATTCTCGGCAAGGGCGGGTGTAGTATATAGTTCAAATTGAAAAAGCTGTGGCGTTCCTTCGGTGTACTGTCTGTTAAGATCTGATGGGCAATTTCGCATATTTTATTTGGGTTTCCTTTTGATGTCTTGAATATTCGTTCAACCGTGGACAAAGGGAATATTTTACTACCGCGCAGTCCGGTCAATTCTACTCGGTGTTGGATAAGTTGGTCGGTCTGTGTAATGGTCAATTTGGGCAAGTCGATTTTGCGTTGTTTTAAAAAACGTTTTTTCTCAAGCTCTGGCGTTGCCAGTTTTACTTTGATTTGTGGGTGACAAAACAAAATAATTTGTAATGAGAATTTATTAATATTTGTCATGCTTGATAAATCTAGCAGTAAAGCTAGTGCTTCGAGTGGCAAGGTATGCGCATCATCGATCAGTAATACGACCCGATGATTCGTCATTAAAAAGGCCTCCATGTGGTCATTTAAGCCTTTCGTAGAAATGACCTTTTTATGTGGGTCATCCTGTAACATAAACTGCCGGTATATTTGTTTAATCAATTGTTCTTGGTTAGTGCTGCTAGCGCCGATGATATGTCCAATCTGCCAGTTGGAATAAGCCCGTTGGATGAACTGATTTAACATCGAGGTCTTGCCGCCACCTTCTTCTGCAGTGACCAAGAGAAGTTCATGTCCGTATTGGGTTAGATGGAGTAACAGGTCTAGTCGTTGGGTCAGCAGTGCATCGCTAAAATACATGTCGTTTTCCGCCTGGTTTGCGAATGGCGGGCGCTGCATATCGTAATGGCTAAGGTAGGTCGGCGTATTTCTGCTATTGCTGGCTTCAATATTCAAGGTCAGGCCTTTTCACTCAAAGGTAATAAGCATAATGAATATGACTCACCCTAAACACCTAAATCTCAAACGCTTTGGGTGTAGATAAGTATAGATGTTTTTGTAGTGGTATCTAAGGGGTATCCATATCGGGTTGTTTATCCCCATTGATAAAGACGACTTTATAACCGCGTCTAAGCTGATTGTCTCTAGCCGTTAACATCGCAGACTGCGCCTCTTCCCATGTATTATAGTGCTGTTTGTTGATACGTCCCGCGCGGCCTTGAATACCATTTTCTTTGATCAAAGTCCAGCCGTCGAAAATGTCTTTCTGTAAGGAAAGTTGATAAAACCTCAGGTAGGGGCCGCCGACGCCGGGTATCGTCTGTAGATAGATTTTCATCAGTGAATGTCAGTTTATATCGGTTTGCGGTGTGGCATGTTTTTGACTGAGTCGTCGTCGCCGTTCAAATCTAGGTCAGTGATTTCGCTGAGAATAGGCGTTGGTATTCACTGATTGCATAACGATCGGTCATACCGGCAATGTAATCTGCTATGGCTCGCGCGAAGCCGGTCTCTCCCTGCGATTGTTGTAGAGATTTGACCTTTAACTGGGTCTCGCTCGGTAATAGTTGGTAATCATCAAAAAAACAGTGGAACAACGCAGCAACAATTTGACGACCCTTACGACTCATTCTATGTACACGGTAGTGTTTATAGAGCTGATGCCTCAAAAATGTCTTTAGTTGTCGTTTTTTGGCCAACATGTCATCAGAATAACGAATGATAGGATGCTCTAGATTTAAGATATCTTCTCGGCATGATGGCTTGATCGTATTGATATTTTCGATTGAGCTATCGATTAAGTCGGTAACTTGGGCATTCACCATACGGCGTACGACCTCGTGTATGGTACGTCGATCAGGCAACTGGGGGTATGCCGAGGTTACGATTTCATATTGAGTCTGGAAAAGTTCGACCTCTCTCATCTGCTCTATGTTTAATAGACCTGAGCGTAAACCATCGTCGACGTCATGGTTTAAATAGGCAATTTCATCGCCGAGATTAGTGATTTGTGCTTCGATGCCGGGTTGCCTATTGTCGAGAAATCGTTGCCCCAGTTCAGCAAGTGCTAGCGCATTTTCTTGGGAGCAATGCTTAATGATGCCTTCGCGAGTTTCGAAACACAAATTAAGCCCGTCAAATTCCGCGTATTTTTCCTCTAGATCATCGACAATACGCAATGCTTGCAAGTTGTGTTCAAAACCACCGAAATTGGCCATACAGGTATTCAGGCTATCTTGGCCGGCATGTCCGAAGGGTGTGTGGCCTAAATCATGAGATAGGGCGATAGCTTCGGTTAGGTCTTCGTTGACTTGTAGCGATCGCGCAATCGATCGAGCAATTTGGGCGACCTCTATAGTGTGCGTCATACGGGTGCGAAACATATCGCCCTCATGATTGACGAAGACTTGTGTCTTGTATTCCAGGCGACGAAACGCGGCCGAGTGCACAATACGGTCTCGATCACGTTGAAATTCACCACGATTATTCGCTGGAGTTTCCGCAAAACGTCGCCCCTTGGAGCTTGATTCATGGCTGGCATAGTTTTTAAGCGCAGGCATATTTATTCCGTAAGGTGTGGGCCAGTTGATTGATGTAGGTTTAAGGTTTGCATCAGTAATGTTTGATCGTAGTCGTTACGCTGTCTTGTTTTTCCTATAGCATCAAATAATATTAGATTGATGACCCCTAGTTTTACTTTTTTATCCACCGCCATTAACGACATAAATTTTTCTGGGTCAATTTCCTTTGGCGCTAGCGTGGGTAATTTAGCCGAAGATAATAAGCGTATTATTCGAGTCACATCTTTGGCGCTTATCCATTGATGCCGGGCGGATAAATCGGCTGCCATGACCATGCCGACGGCGACCGCCTCGCCATGTAACCATTGTCCATAACCCATGCCATTTTCAATGGCATGGGCAAAGGTGTGGCCCAAATTGAGTAATCCTCGTTGGCCTGCCTCAAATTCGTCGGCCGCCACAATCTCACTTTTGTGTCGGCACGATATTTCTACGGCCTCGGCGAGTAGGTCAACATTTAAAGCCAATAAGGCTGCCATATTCAATTCCAGCCAATCTAGAAACTCGCTGTCTCTAATGAGGCCATATTTTATCACTTCGGCTAAGCCTGCACTGACTTGGCGATCCTCAAGCGTCTTCAATGTGGTGATATCTGCAATGACACAGCGTGGCTGATAAAATGCGCCTATCATATTCTTACCCAATTTATGGTTAACGCCGGTTTTTCCGCCAACGGAGGAATCTACCTGCGCCAGCAAGGTCGTCGGGATTTGGATGAAGTTTACGCCGCGCTGATAACTCGCGGCTGCAAAACCGGTTATATCGCCAATAACGCCACCGCCCAAAGCGACCAGGGTACAGCTACGGTCAAATCGCACACTCAATAGCTTGTCGAAAATAAGGTTCAATGTGTCCAGGTTTTTGTATTGTTCGCCATCGGGTAATATGATGGTCTCACACTGGAATTTTTCCAATGAATGTAGGCATGCCTCTAAATAGAGTGGCGCAACGGTTACGTTGGTTACCACTAATACCTGTCGTGCAGGGATGTGTTGTTCCAGTAGTTGCTTATTGCCGAGTAGCCCACTACCGATATAGATAGGATAGCTACGACTTCCCAAACTTACGTTTAATTCCCTCATGCTCGTTTCACATTCTTGTATGGCATTTTCGTAATCTATAGCGCCTTAAACTGCTCAAAAATAGTATTGACGATGACTTTGATCGTGGCGACGTCGGTGTCTATGGTGTCATGCGCGACCTGCCGATAAAGTGGCTCCCTTAGGTCTAGAATCTCGGCTAGTTTTTTCTTAGGGTCTGGTATTTGTAATAGGGGGCGATTTTTATCACGACAAGTGCGCAAGTAAAGATTCTCGACATTAGATTTTAAATAGATGACATACCCCCGCGTAGCCAATCTTTCGCGGTTGAGTTCACTTAAGATGGCGCCACCACCTGTTGCGAGTACAATACCCGTTTTAAGTGTTAAATAATCGAGCATCTCTGTTTCACGTCTGCGAAAGCCTTCCTCCTGTTCTAATTCGAAAATAAGGGGGATCGAGGCACCTGTCTGTTTTTCAATCTCTTTATCACTATCATAGAAGGATCGATTAAGCGCCTTGGCCACTAGTTTTCCGATTGTCGTTTTTCCAACACCCATGGGACCGACTAAAAAGAGATTGTTAATTTTTTGCTGCATGTACTTTTGTGATTCAACCGACGTGTTGGGATCATATCTGATATTAACGCTAGTATATCATCCAAAGGCCACGACGTGCTTGCTCTGTCAAGCTGTTGGCCGGGATGAATGCAGCCTTGGCCTTTTTTATTATAACTGGTGAAAAATCGATCGAAATCTGCGGTGGGTGAGCCGAGAAGGCCATCGGCGTTCCCGTTAGGAGGGGTGCGCTCTATCCAGCTGAGCTATAACCGAAAAGGTGCAAGCATATCAAGAATATTGGAAATTGATATTAAAAGCCGGCGTTGTGGACCCATCTTTGGGTTGTGGATAGAAAATTTGTGTCTAATTAGTCTGCTACATTGACGCATATTCGTTTTCCGACATACTTAGTGGTATCTAAAGAAAATTCATAGGAAAATCGGCTAGGTATGAAACCCACGGTATATATTGAATCATCGGTTATAAGCTATTTGGTATCAAGGCCAAGTAGAGATATTGTCGTTGCTGGCAGGCAAGCAATAACCAATGATTGGGGGGAAAACCATAAGAACAGGTTTGAGCTCGGAATACCGAACATATAAAGCAATTGAAGCTAACCTGTAAATGAGTGAAGAGTCATAATGCATTTAAGTAATTACTTTAGTTTTCAGGGACACTGAGAGTGTCATAAGAAAAGCAATTCACTATCTACTAACCCAGAGTTAGTCGAGTTTGTAACGACCGAGGATGCCTCGGTGGATCGTCAGAAAGGCAGGCGTAGTGTGCGGTGAATGATTCGTTGATTAATATCGGAGAGAAACTACGTCATGAGTAACATCAAGCTCTTTCACGACCAACAAATTCGTAGCCAATGGGATGCAGAGCAAGGATTGTGGTATTTTAGTATTATCGACATTATTCAAGCACTAACCGGCAATGAGCGTCCCCGTAAATATTGGAACGACCTGAAAAGGAAGCTTAAAAAAGAGGGTAGTGAAGTGTCCGATAAGATCGGACAGTTGAAATTGTTGGCAGCGGCAGAACCAATGAGGAAATCGAAACCACGATTCGCCAGGTCATAGATAAGGCACTGGTATCAGAGCAGGTGATCGATATATTCGAT
>JBGMRO010000315.1:0-5307 GCA_048061555.1 Thiohalomonadales bacterium
GCCCGAACTAGCCCCGCTTAATACATCACCTACTGCCATTACAATGTCTCCGCGTTCATTTCGCCATAAATTGCCAAGACATGCATGGCAACTGGTAAATCTTGTTCAATCGTAATTTGCCCGAAATCGTCCCACCCCAAACTTACCGTTTTAAAATGCCCTGAACTTGTTGGCTCGGGCGTATCCATCGGGGTAGAGGGCGTTCTGTCGGGAGGTCTTGTGCCATTAATAATAGGGGCGTTTGAGCTAAGCATTAATGCCCACACTTTATTCCAGCGCTTTTTAAATGAGCGTATCTGCCCGCTGCGATAACCGTCATCAGGCGGTAATGTTTTTATGCGGGCGGTGTACGGAATGCCTGTGACTAAATGTAGCCCGCTATTTTGGGTTGTTATTTGCCCACCCACCACAACACGTGGTACATCAACCGCGCCATCCACTAATGACAAAACGGTCTCACCTTCTAAGTGATCTAATCCGGTCACGACATTAATTGGGGTTAAGCTATCAGTCGCAACATAAGAATCTAAAAACTCATTGCGCCCACTATTGGTTTCAATATCCACAAAACCCGGCACCCGTTGCCCCACCAAAACAATTTCGTTAACGCCTTCATTTCTCGCAGTGTTTACGTCGAATATCGTCATGCCCGGTAACGATACTTGCGCCCACGCTACTGTTTGCGCGGTGCGGTCATAAGTTAGCGTTGCAACATGTCCGTCTTCCAGTGTCAGAATAAATAAATTATTAGGATGTTGTGCCCAGCATCGGTGAACACCAATCCCTTGTGTGATATGCTCTGAAATAAAGGTCAAGTCTTGTGATAGCCAATTGTCTTCTTCCCACTGGTAGGACATTCCACGTAACTTGCGTCCATCGGGTGTGAGGTAAAAAACTTTCTCCCCCACTTGAATTGCTTGCATATTGTTTGAGCCAAACGCACTTTGTTTTTCAACCTGCAAATCGTTAACCGATAAAAGCCCGCTCTCCGACGTGAGAATATATTCACCTTCTTCAGAGCCGACCAGCAAATTCTTTGTGCCCAGCATCCACTCGATACGCCCAAACTCTTGCAATACAGTATCAAAGCCTGTTGCATCGGTAGTTATAGGGGGGTCTATTGTCCCGCCGCCATCATCCGTTTTACCGAAGTCTTCAGGCGTATTTGATTTAGATGCCCATATGGTTTGACGTTGTCCGGGCGTACCCGCTAACCATAAACGCCCTTGAAAATATGTGCCGGTAGCGGGCCAATTTTCACCCGTCCACACCACCGGTTTATTAATAAAGCTAACCGGAGTCAATGCACCAAAGGTGTCGGTTGGAAAATCGTAAACCAGTTTTTGCGTTTGCACATTGGGGTGCGTGAAATAAAAACTTTGCCCTTCAGGGGTTTCAACTAAATGCACCTCTTTTAGCTGCGCCTCTGTCCACGGTGCGGGCATCTGAATACCTAGCCCTGTGTTTGCGGCTGTCTCGCCTGCACCAAAAAAGGTAATAGTGGCTTGCGATGTTTCATCTCCGTTAGCTGAAACATTGAATATTGTTGTGGCATTAGTGGGCGTAAATTTAATAATGCTTTGGGTGTCGGTTGTTACAATATCCACATCACCCGTTGGGTTACCTACCGGCCCCGCTGTGATTCTAATATTTTGTGCGTCTTTTTGACCGACAACAATTAAATGCTCAACGCCCGTATTAAGGCCGACCACTGTTTGCTCTATGGCTGATGTTTTTACGATTTGCTCAACAATAGAAATCTCTGTCAATACAGCAACACTGTCAGGGTAGATGCAATCAACGGTAACAAAAAAGGGCGTCGCCGTTGGGGTGAAATCAAGCTCGCCTGACTGCCCAATATCAATATCTAAATACGTGCCGTCATCTTCAGCCGTGCCGACTTGCACGCGCACATTCGCGGTAAATTGCCCGGTAACTTTTAATCTATGCACCTCATTAACGCTGCCCGTTGTAAGGGACTGTGCTACGCCTGCTATGCGCCCGTTTACTTGTTGCGGCGTCATGGTGATTTGGCCGGGTGTAGAGCTAACGGTTGAGCTGCCAGTTTCGCGCACAATCCAGTTTGCAAGCTCTGCATTAAAAGTGGGGTCGGTAACTAATTCATCGTTATTTTGCTCAGGGATTAAATCGGAGCGGCCATTACTGAATTCAACCCGTGAAGTAGCGGGCATAATAACCGGCGTCCAGTCATCCCCGGCATTAGCAAAATTAGAGTTGAGCATTAAATTACTGCCCACTAGCTGTGCGCCGGGTGCAATAATTAATAATTCAGTGGGGGCGGTTTGGGGCGGGTTAGGGTCGGGGTTTTTATGTAAAATTAAGGTGTAGTATTTAAGACGGCTAACTTGCAAAGTAAACACCCGCGCGGTGTCCCCCACAATGCGCCCCACGTGAAACAATCCGGCGCGTTTAAATGCGCCGCCGTGTTTATCAATAATGACATTAAACGCTTCAGCTAAGCCTTTATCGTAAATCGGGTCATCACTGCGTCCACTAAAGCGCGGCGATATTTCACCGGCTTGAAAATTTAATTCTTTACGTAAAAGCTTGCCCATTATCGTACCACCGTAAATGCATCAGCCCTGACGCGTTGAGACCTCCCTTGTAACCCATCGGTTGCTGCTGCTAAACGCATTTTTTCAGCATATAAACTCGCCATGTCTTTTTGCAGTGCGCGGCTATTGGTAATCGGTATTGATAGTTCCATTGCCATGCGTGCCGCGAACGCTTGATCAAATGACGGGCTAAATTTTGTTGTGTCTTCAATACGAATCAATGCGCGTATAAAAATACGGTCTGCATTGTTCGCCATAATTTGGTCGCCTTCCCGGTTCCACTCGATGCGGGTTTCACGACCTGTTCCTGTGCCGCCTCGGGTTGCCGATAAAAACGAGCCTTCAATTAATGCGCCATCAACCACTGTACCCGCACGAGAAACTTGCAGCACCCGAAGCACTTCGGGCGGGATTTGAAAGGCGTTATCAAAACCATAAAGCGGGCCTGTAACTAATTGTGCAGGCTCTAAACGTTTAACCGCAAATGTCCACTCCCGTTCCTCTAAAACCGCATCACGCAGCAGCGCATAATTTGCCTTGCATAATTTAGCTTCGACACTTTCGTCATCAAGCGAGATAATTAAATCACCGCCCAGCCAGCCTAGTGCAAGGTTACAAATCTCAACGGGAGAATTCGCCATTACTCAAACGTGCCATTAAAAGCGTTAGACGGGAACTCGCTTTCAACCACGGAATGAATATCAAATTCATCACGCCGCTCAAGCACAATACCCGCCGTATCTTGAATGGTTTCGTATAATTGGCTTTTGGTGCCCGTGTAGTTTAATGCGCCCGTGGTATGGCGTTGCTTGGATAGACTGGATATGCTCTCGTTTTTAGTGCCTCGAATCATTACCCTTACTCCTCATCAAGTCATAGTAAGTTACGCTTTTGCTGCTTTCTTCTTGGGGAATTTAGCCGCAATTACGCGAGCCACTTCGCCTTTATCAACAAAAACATCTTGTGATATTTGTTCAGAGGTTAAGCCGTCCACATGCAATTTTATAATGCGGCGTATGTCGGTATACGTAGTGTGTGTTCTCATAGATAGCGTTCCAGAAGGGAGGAGGCTTACGCCCCCCCATGTTATCGGTTTATGTGTTTTGAACTTGAAGCCAAACTAAGTGCTCATCCTCTGTGCGCACCACACCAAATGTGGTTGCACAGTAAATGCGCCATGCAAAAGACTGTGTAGGGTCTTCTGCCACACGCACCAACATGTCACGGTTCATTTGCATACCAAGGCCACGCTTAGTGAACGCGATGCAATCAATCGTATCGGGTGCGCCTGCCGTTACATTTAACAGCGTTGACATGATCCACGTGAAGCCCATCCAGTTATACACAATGCCGGTATTATTCAGCGTTTGCAGGGCTTGCGTGTTCACGTAGTCACTAGAGGTTTGCTCGGTTAACTGCATTAACTTGCGCACTTGCTTAGGCCCAATCACGAACACTTTTGGTACATCGGGTTCAATGTTGTTATCCAAGAATCTCTCTTGAACTTGCGTGACCAAATCAAACGTAATATCTGTCGCCGCAACAATTTGCTGGTTTGCCGTATCGAAAGGAACAGCCACACCGTCACCGTCAATAGCCGCACCTGTCGCCGCTGTTAAAATCTCGACGTCCCACGCTCGGCGTATTGCCATCGCAAGTGAGGCGGCCTGATTTGAATTGGGATCAATCAACATCTGAACAATGTCTTCTTGCTCTGTTGAATCGCCAGCGTGAATGGTTTGTGCCAGACTTAAACGACGCGAGTACGTGCCACCGGTAGAGGGAGTAGGAGTTAAACCTGCGCCTTTACTGGTAGAGGTTGCAGCAGATAAACGCTCCCAACCATGATCTTTACCATTGGTTGCGCGTTCTGTTACATATGGACGTAAACGTGTGATTGATTGTTGTGCTAAATGTCGCAACGTTCTCTCGAACGTGCTGATATAGACTTTAGAAATATCGACAGCCATGAGGCTAATCTCCCAATGAATTAATAAAAATTCGTCGAAAGATTAGCGGCGTCATTACCGGTCTTTAGTGACTTACTGGGTGCCGCCAGTCTCGGGTTCTATCGGGGCACAAAGTGTTTAGCCGATAAAGCAATGATACGGCTATGACTTAATATGTCAACCATTGCCCATTAATGATTCACGAAAGCGGTCGGCATCCGACTTTTGCCCGGTCTCCGCTAGCTCCCCAAGCTCAAGCACTTTTTTCTTTGCGGCTTCATGCTCGGGGTCTTCAGGATGCCAATAAGCGTGTTTACTATTCCCCATCAATTCGTTAAGTCGTGAGTCTGCTTCTTGTGGTGTCATAATTACCTCGGGGCTTGTGGCTTGGCGACCAATTTGCACCGCTTCACCCTCATAACCTTTAATCACATTATCAAACGCTTTCATATTTTCAGAATCAACCGCGCCGCCCTTTATTGCATCCACAAACACTTCGCTAAACCCGGTCTGTTTTGCAAAGTGACTAATGGTTTCAACCTTTTGATCATAGGCTGCACCCCATTCCGTTTTTAATAGGTTGGTGTCTTTTTCGCGCTCACCATATGCAAGGTCACCGCTGTTTTTATAGTCGGTCAAAATGCCGTCAGTAATCACACCAAACTGTTTTTTGGTTAACCCGGCCTCCAATGCTTTTTCACTTAAGTTAGTCATGTTTTCCTGAATGCCTTCAGGTATATCACTCAGCTCATAACCCGCCGCGTCATCCGGCATTTACCCGC
>JBGMRO010000316.1:0-5287 GCA_048061555.1 Thiohalomonadales bacterium
GAATGCATGGATGCATTAGAGCAGTGATCTTGGAAAAATATCCTCGTTTGTGGACAGACACTAGTAAAAATTTCCTCATTTGTGGTCGGGCACTTCTTTTCAAAAGGCAGAATCTTGGATTGGGTTATTGGGTTATATAACGCATTTTCTGTAGAACAAGACCTTATCAAGACGATCCGAATCTCCTAGCTTGCCAATTCGTTACCACATTTTAAGTGTCCATTCCATAGTAACACTTAGCCGTATACAATGATATCGACTCAGTGCAGGGATTAAACACCCATTAGTTACTGCCCATCCACAAACGGTCTATTTCTCCAATACTCTTGTTTGTGGATGGGCACTAATTAATTCGAATCGGCGAGTACAAAAGAGGGTCGATGGTAAACACTATCTGCAATAATTTCGATTTTTCAAGCCCCCCATTCATACTAATTATTTACGACTTGTTAACTGATGGGTAATACTGTTGGACGTTACATTATTGATTAGTGCAGGTAAAAACCCCATAATTGCGGCGATTTTTTAACTTTTTTAAAAAAATAGTGGAAAAATAGCGTAAAAAACCGCTATTTTTATGTACTTACGCTATTTTTAAGCTACTTTTAGTGCATGCATAGCGCATGCTTCAAAAACGCAACGGGAGGAATCGGATGGCCGCAAAGAAAAAAGCAGCAAAGAAAAAGGCAGCGAGTAAGGCTGCTACATCAAACGCATCAGCAATTAAGGATAAATACACCAAAACTCAAATCCTAACGGAATTGGCAGAAAATACTGAACTTTCCAAGAAACAAGTGGGTTCTGTATTAGATGAGCTTGCGGTCTTAATTGAGCGGCATGTTAAGAAACGCGGCGCGGGTGAATTTACCTTGCCGGGCATATTAAAAATTAAGGCAGTTAAAAAGCCTGCTAGAAAGGCCCGAAAAAATGTACCCAACCCATTTCGCCCTGGCGAACTCATGGACGTTGCCGCAAAACCTGCAACGACCAAGGTTAAGGTTTTACCCTTACAGAAACTAAAGAATATGGTTTTAGCCTAATCGCGTTTTATCGGGCAATCATTGAGTTTGTAGTCTCTATTTTTCCAACAAATAACGATTGTAATCACTAGCTCTATAACAACAAGCAATGTGCGAAATTTAAGTATGATAGTTTACGTTTTCAGAGGGAGATACTCTTGTATCTCCCTTTTTTTGTGCACGAACCGAGTCTCTTATTTATCTCTTTAAGACATAGCCGGTAGTGCTTCTAAGGCCCAGCGCGGTCGCGCATTAAAACTAAGCGGTTCATAGTGTTTGGCCAAGAATCGTTGGTATCCCGCATAAGCGATCATGGCCGCATTATCCGTGCAAAATTCTGTACGCGGATAAAACAATGTAGCCTCGAGTTCAGCGACCATAACCTGCATTTCCTGCTGCAAGTGTTTATTTGCACTGACCCCCCCGGCTAATACCAGTCGATTATATTGCGTATGCTGCAACGCACGTTTACATTTACGCACCAAGGTATCGACTGCCGCTGTCTGAAATGCAAGGGCAATATCTGCCTTGTCTTGTTCTGTCCCCGCAGATTGTCGAAAGGTATTCATCGCAAAGGTCTTAAGCCCGCTAAAACTAAAATCCATCCCGGGTTTGCGTAACATTGGGCGTGGGAATTGATACCGGTCCTGCTGACCTCTTTTCGCCATTTCGGCTATGGCCGGTCCGCCAGGATAATCCAGACCCAATAACTTAGCGGTTTTGTCAAAGGCCTCTCCGGCCGCGTCGTCTACGCTTTCACCTAACAATGTATAAAGTCCTAATTTTTCCACTTTGACTAGCTGCGTATGCCCACCCGAAACCAATAACGCAACAAATGGAAATGAGGGCTTCCGCAGCTCTAACATCGGTGCCAATAAATGCCCTTCCATATGGTGCACAGCAATGGCAGGAATATTCCAGCCCCAGGCCAGACTGCGGCCCACTGACGCCCCCACCAGGAGTGCACCGACTAACCCCGGGCCCGCTGTGTAGGCTACCGCATTCAACTCATCTACGGTACAACCTGCTTGTTTAAGGGTTTGATCAATAAGTGGCAACAATTTGACGATATGATCTCTCGAAGCCAGTTCTGGCACCACGCCCCCATATTCACGGTGCAACTCGATCTGGGAATACAGCGAATGCGCTAAAAGACCCTCCTCGGCGTCGAAAATCGCCACTGCGGTCTCGTCACAAGAGGTTTCGATCGCTAATATACGAATGTTGGACATTTTTTTCCTATTTTGGTGGTGTTGATTTTGCATTCTTGGCGCATTACCACTAGAATACCGGGTTCGTTTTTGAGGTTCAGCGACTTTACCGCTTGAACCGATAATTTTCGCTATAGTGTATTTAAAGAAAACTATAGAAACACCTAAACAAAGGAATATCAATGCCAGTCGTTCGAGTAAAAGAAAACGAGCCCTTTGACGTTGCACTACGTCGTTTTAAGCGTTCTTGTGAAAAAGCCGGCGTCTTGACTGAAGTACGTCGTCGCGAATTCTATGAAAAACCGACGCAAGCAAGGCAACGAAAAATGGCCGCAGCAGTAAAGCGCCATCTTAAAAAAGTTTCGCGAGAATTCGCACGTCGCCGTCGCCTGTACTAATAAACCAATAAACTGTGAGAATTCTGGGTTAAAACCACCCAATAGCTTCTTTCAGTTTAGTCACTAGCATAATAGTTTAGTGACTAGAATATTAGTACAGTGACTGGAAGCCGCAGAACATTGACCATTATACGCAAGCGGCGTCATCCACCCCCTACGTTAACCAATACGTTATAGAATAACTATATCTTCTAAAACTATGCCCTCTAATCTTAAGCAAAAATTTACCGCAGACATGAAGACGGCCATGAAGGCCAAGGAAAAACAGCGTCTGGGGGTTATTCGCCTAGCACTAGCGGCAATTAAACAACGGGAAGTCGATGAACGTATCGAGTTAGATGATAGCCAAGTACTCGCGGTGCTAGACAAAATGGTCAAACAACGTCGAGATTCTATTGAGCAATTCAAAACTGCTGGCCGAGACGACCTCGTCCAACAGGAACAATTTGAACTCGACCTACTGCAAACCTACTTACCTGAAGCCTTATCGGAAGTAGAGGTCAATAAAATGATTGCCGAAGCAATAACAAGCAGTGGAGCCGAATCCATGAAAGATATGGGCAAAGTTATGGCAGACCTAAAACCGCGACTACAAGGTCGCGCCGATATGGGCCTAGTCAGTAAACTGGTTAAGCAAGCTCTAGTTTAAACCAACATCGACAATCATAGACCTGTACCCCTAGTAGAAAACCCATAGCCGTACCTAGCGGTTAGCTCTACTCTAGCAGTTAACCCCATTAGCTCTCATCAGTTAACCCCATTAGCTAGGGAAACCAATCCGTAATGGGTATAATACGAGCATGGCCGGCAATATTCCCCGTGAATTTATTGATGAACTACTGTCGCGAACAGATATATTGGACGTGGTGCAGCGTCGTTTGCCACTAAAAAAACAGGGCAAGGACTATAGCGCTTGCTGCCCGTTTCACACCGAAAAAACTCCTTCATTCACTGTCAGCCAAAATAAGCAGTTTTTTTATTGCTTCGGTTGCGGTGCGAGTGGTTCTGCACTCAGTTTTATCATGCAGTTCGACAACATCGGTTTTCTCGACGCCGTCGAAGACCTAGCCGCCAGTGCAGGACTCGAGATACCTCGCGATAAACAAGATCAACAATACCAAGATAAACAGCACCTCTATGCGGTCATGCTAAAGGCTGCGGCGGTTTACACGGCACAGTTACGTCAGTCAGACGACGCCACAAAGGCAATCGCCTACCTAAAACAACGCGGGCTTAGTGGTGAAATCAGTAAAACCTACGAGGTCGGCCTAGCCACCACTCATTGGGACGACCTACACCGACAACTCTCATCTGACGGTATCAGTACAGCCCACATGCTCGAAGCCGGTTTAGTGGTGGCAAAAAAATCCACTGGCTATTACGACCGGTTTCGAGACCGCATCATTTTTCCGATACGCGACAACCGTGGCCGCGTCATTGCTTTTGGCGGGCGTACCCTGGGGGACGACAAGGCAAAATATTTAAACTCCCCAGAGACGCCAATTTTCCACAAGAGCAATGCCCTCTACGGATTATTTGAGGCGCGTAAAGCGAATCGCAATTTAGAAAAAATCATAGTCGTAGAAGGTTATATGGATTGCCTAGCCTTAGCACAACATGGAATAACGAATTGTGTCGCAACTTTGGGTACCGCAACCAACGAACAGCATTTAAAGCAATTATTCCAACATTGTGCGCACATTATTTTTTGTTTCGATGGCGATAAGGCTGGCCATCAAGCCGCCTGGCGGGCACTTAAAAATTCCCTTGGATTACTCCGTGACGGACGGCAATTGCAATTCATGTTCTTACCCGATGGAGAAGACCCCGATAGCTATATCCGTAATAATGACGCCGAACGATTTTTACAAAACGTGGCGACGGCGACGCCCTTTTCAAGCTATTTTTTTTCGAAGTTGAGCGAGAATATCAATCTAGATACCATCGACGGACGCTCGGTACTCGCAAATCGCGCCAAACCCTTGCTTAAGGAGATTCCGCCAGGGGTATTTCAGCAACTGATGCAACAACAACTTAATACCATCACAGGTTACAAATCCCAATCTTCGTCTACAATTACTGACTCGGTCTATACACAACACCAGACTCGAAAAAACCCTTCGTTTCAAATGTCACCTGTACGACATGCGATACGAATGTTATTGGAATATCCAATACTAGGCCTGGAGGTTGACACGAATGATATCCTTAAAATAGATTTACCGGGTATTCCGTTATTATGTGAGATTATAACAATGGTGCAACAACAGCCTGAAATTAGTTGCGGCGCCTTATTGGAACGCTGGCGAGAAAGCGATAATGGTAAACATTTAAATAAATTAGCCTGTGTAGCACTAACCCTTGACAAAGAAGGCGTCGAAAGGGAATTTGTCGATACGATTACGCACTTGATGAAGACTCGTTTAGACCAACAAATTCAGACATTACTCGATAAGTCACAACATGAACATCTTTCTGTAGATGAAGAGAGGGAATTAGCTGCTCTATATCGTTCGAGATAACACACTATTTGATTTTTTTGCTATTCTTATAGAATGGAAACGGGCTTGAGCCGCGAAAGAACGTACTCTAGGGATGGTTTTGAGATTCTACGCTTAGATTAATCAATCTGCGAGCCTGAATTTCAACAATTGTGTAA
>JBGMRO010000317.1:0-5235 GCA_048061555.1 Thiohalomonadales bacterium
GTTGGCGCAAAACTTTGACCATTACAATACCTTTACCGAGTACACCATGGGACAGGTATTGGAATATACTAAATTCGATAACGTCAAAGTAATACCGTTACATCTATATGTATTCTGGAACAACCCGCTGAACTACGTATTAATCACCATGTCTGCGCTGTATACGCTTTTTTTCCGCATCAGTTTTATTATGTATGGCAAGACAAATAAGATATTCACTAAGAAAATTGCAGCAATTTGTAAGAAACCGTCATAATAGGCCCTGCTGTCTGTACCATTCTGCGGTTTGTGCCGAACCTTCTGCAAAACTGGTCTTGGAGGTAAAACCCAAAACCTGCTGTGGTTTGTCTTGACGAAAGTACAATGTCTTCTTAAAAAAATCTAGTCGGCGACGGTGCAGCGGTGGTTGTATACCCAAGGGTTTCAATGTCAGCTCCATCAGTACGGCTAATAGATAGAAAGGTAACATGGGCGCACGGAGCTTAATTTTTTCTACCTTTAACACACTAGAGATCGTTTCCACCATATCATTGGTGGTAAGGATCTCCTGCCCAGCGGCGACAAATACCTCACCTAAGGCTGCTTCTGTTTCCGCCGCAAGAAACATAGCATCGATGAGATCATCGACATAGATTAACTGGTGTTTGTTCTCTCCACTGCCAATGACAAAAAAGCTACGTTTGGCGATACCTTTAAATAATTTAAGCAGGCGTCGGTCACCGGGTCCATAGGTCTCGGAAATACGTATCACCGCAACAGGCAGTTTATCTTGGTAAGACAAGACGAGCTCTTCCCCTGCCTTCTTGGTTACGCCGTAAATATTGTCGGGTTTTAACGGCGAGACCTCGCTTATTTCACCTTGCAACTCGACCCCATATACGCCGATGGTACTTCCATGCACAAAACGCTTAATACCCACCTCAATACTGGCGTCGAGCAGATTTCGTGTGCCTTCGACATTCACATCCCAAAAGTGCTGGTCAGATTTATTGGCCTCGTGTTGCGCCGCCGCCAGATGAAAGACGACATCGCAACCCTTAACCGCCTCCCTAACTTTTCCCTTGTCTCCTACACCACCAATGACTAGCTGAAAACCCTGGGCCTTTAATTGTTCGGTATTTTCTTTTTCGGCAGGTGTATTGACTTGCGCCAGTATGACCACCTCATAATTACGTTGTTTGCATCTCAAGGCAAGGCGGGACCCGATAAATCCGGTACCCCCGGTAATTAGAATCTTCATCTAGTTTCCTTAATCTTTTGTAACTACCATTTTTATATACTTATCACGATATCATATAGAACCTTGCTCGGTCCATGCTGGAAATCTCACCAATACCGCATTCAGTTCTTGCTGCAGCTTGTCCTCATCCCAGCCGAGTAAGTCGGCCATGATACGCGCACATTCCAACAATACGGGTGTTCCCGGGTTGCCTCCGGTGGCCAAATCGGTACGCCGAAAGACCACATCGGCCAATGTATAGGCAATTTCCTTCTTTACTGCATGGACTACTTCCGCTTTTAACACCGTCGATTCACCCAATGTCGCCGCCAGGACCTTGTCCTCCCGCGCAAAATCTAAAACTTGCTCCACCTGAGTGCCATAATTGTGAGTCAATGCCCGCACACAATGTTCAGACAGTGCAAGATCCTGACGCTGAAAAGTTCCATTCACTAACGCGTCAAAATCCTCGATATCACCACCCACGAGCGGTGTAAAAGCAGTTGCAGCACGCTTTTCTGACTTATTCAATTTTGCACATACGATATCCACCGCCTTGGCCGAATCCCCCCTTGCGGTGGTATAACGAATGCCGATCAGGGTCACCAAACCATCCAAGTCGTCAATCTTCTTATGATCAATCAGATTTGAGCGCTTGCCATAGCTCAGATTTTCCGCCCCCTCTTCGTTTTCACCGAAGGGAACCAGTCCCGCATTCCACATGGTTACCTCTTTGCTGGTTAAGTTAAGAGAGGGATATGCCCAATTCATTTCTTCGATAAAGTCCTGGATTTCATCTTCTTTAACAACAACTTCTTCTGGATGACGCTTCCATACCACATGCCACACACCAACCAGGGTATAGTCGCGCCAAGGTACAAGAAACAAATGTCTAGCTGGTCTGGCTAAAAGCGCGTCTGGATCTGTAGTTCGGCCTTGAACTGCAATGGCATATGGACTGGCGAAACGCCGTTTGACTACAAAACAGGCATCGCGCGAATATACACCTTTTGTAGTAGGTTTCTCGCGCTTGGAAAAAGAATTTTCCAACAACCACTCACTCCAGGGACCGGCTGCATTGAGTACCACACTGGCCCGGATGCGAAATTCCTTGCGCGTAAAACCATCGATGGCATCCACGCCCACGACTTTATTGCCGTCACGCACCAGCTTTGTGGCCTCTACATAGTTAGCTACATGTGCGCCTTTGGCTTGTGCGGATTTCACAAAGGCTAAAACCAGCCGAGTCGGGTTATACATCTGGCCATCATAGAACATGGCCGCACCGGTCAAACCGTCTGGATCAAGATCTGGATATTCTTTTAATACCTCTTCACGGCTAAAGAATTGCGTCCGTGTCACATGACGTTTGCGATCCAGAATACCTGCGTTTCTACCCATCGTCAGCGCGTCATACAAGAATAAACCAGCGCCTAAAAACACCTTGCCCGATTTACCGTAGCCATATGTGGGGATAATAATCGGTAAAGGTTGCACCAAGTGGGGGGCTATGCGTAACAAGGCGCTACGCTCGTGACAGGATGCCCGCAAACGTTTGATATCGGCATGTTGAAGATAGCGCATACCGCCATGCACCATTTTGAAGGAATTGGCAGAGGTGCCGGAGCAAAAATCCTGCTTTTCGATAATGGCGACTGACAAGCCCCTTAAAACGCAATCCCAAGCCGCACAGGCAGCAAAGATTCCGCCTCCAACTACCAGCACATCGTAGTGTTTTTTGCTTAGTTCCTCAATGTTTCGTTGCACATTTTTCCCTGCTGATCGATACTCGTTCTAGCGGTATTTGCCTTGGCAGCTAAGCCTACGCTATTTATATTTTCCGGTCTAGCGTATCGATCTATCGTCCAGACCTTGCAGAGCGTGATTCTTGCCGGAAAAAGAGCGTAGCAATCGACAATTAAATAAAATACACTACCCACAATAAATTAACCGGGCTCAACATGGCAGAATTTCTGTACCAATTGATCGAACATACTGCGGATGTTTCCCCCCAGTCTAAAGCCTTAAAACTTAAAGACAATAGCCTCAATTACCAAGCGCTGTGGGACGCTATCTGTCAGACAGCTAATGCATTTTGTCATTGTGGTTTAAAAAAGCAGGAGCGTGTTGCAATTTATCTACCGAAGCAATTTGCGACGGTAATTTCTTTTTTTGCAACGTCTAAGGCAGGCGGGGTATTTGTGCCCGTCAATCCAACACTAAAAGGCCCCCAGGTCGCACACATATTAAATGACTGTGATACCCGAATACTGGTGACGAGCCACACGCGTCTAAAAAGCATCAGCAAATTTCTCGCAGACTGTGAGTCACTTCATACCATTATCTGCGTAGATGATATAGCTCAAGAAACGATTGATGAATTTGCACCATTATCCATATGTGTTATGCACTGGAACGATCTAAAGTATAAGGAATCGCGTCATCATCGTGTTATCGATACCGATATGGTCTGCATCCTATACACGTCTGGTAGCACAGGAAAACCCAAGGGTGTGGTATTGTCGCATCGTAACATGCTCGCTGGCGCCAAGAGCGTGGCTAATTATCTGGAGAATACACCTACAGACAGAATTTTGGCCGTATTACCCTTCAGCTTTGACTATGGCTTCAGTCAGCTCAGTACTGCATTTTATGTAGGTGCCTGTGTGGTGATGATGGATTACCTATTGCCACGCGATGTTATCAAGATGGTCGCAAAAGAAAAAATCACTGCACTCGCCGCCGTACCACCCTTGTGGATTCAATTGGCGCAGCTGGAATGGCCTGAGGACGCGGTCAATTCTTTACGTTACATAAGTAACTCTGGCGGTGCGATGCCATTAAACACACTAAAAAATCTGCGCACCGCCTTACCCAATACCCTGCCCTATCTCATGTACGGTTTAACGGAAGCCTTCCGATCCACTTATTTACCACCGCACGAACTGGATAATCGCCCTGAATCTATGGGTAAGGCCATTCCTAACGTTGAAGTCCTGGTGGTACGACCCGACGGCACACACTGTGACCCCGACGAACCCGGAGAATTGATCCATAAGGGATCACTCGTGGCACTAGGCTATTGGAATGACCCGGAAAAAACCGTCGAACGATTTAAACCCGCGCCTATGCAAGAACCCGGATTGCCGATGGCCGAAACTGCCGTTTGGTCGGGCGATACGGTACGTATGGACAAGGACGGATTCCTGTATTTTGTGGGTCGGAAAGACGACATGATTAAGACTTCAGGCTACCGGGTCAGCCCAGCAGAAGTAGAGGAAATCCTCTATGCAAGTGGCCTGGTGGGCGAGGCCGTTGCGCTGGGCATCCCGCACCCCAATTTGGGACAAACGATTGTAGTCATTGCCACCGCAATTGATGCAAACGATCTTGATATCGAGAGACTCTTTACGGCGTGCAGACAAACGCTTCCCAATTACATGGTGCCCACGGAAATTATTGCAGCCGACCATTTACCCCGTAATGCCAATGGCAAGATTGACCGTAAACAGTTGTCACTTGACCAACAACATTTATTCCAGGAGCCATCCTCGTGAAAAAAACGCCTCCGGTGCATGAAAAAATGGATAAATTTTCTGTGGTAGATAATTGTCTCATGGTCGGCGGGACGTCGTTAACAAAATTGGCGGCACAGGTTGGCCAAACTCCGTTTTATGCCTACGATAGCAGTGTTATAAAACAACAGGTTATGCACTTTCGGCAGTATATACCCGCAGACATCAAGTTGCATTATGCAATCAAGGCAAACCCCATGCCGGCCGTAGTCCAATTCCTTAGCAAAATTGTTGATGGTTTTGATCTTGCCTCAACGGGTGAAATGAAGGTGGCATTAGACACCGGCATGTCTCCTGAATTTATTAGTTTCGCCGGTCCTGGCAAACAAACCCATGACCTCGCTAGCGCCATTGCCGCCGGTGTCACCATCAATCTGGAGTCCGAGGCTGAATTTCACCGAGCCCTTAACGCTGCCGACAAAATTGGCATTCGCCCTAAAG